>DATFEU010000247.1:0-6377 GCA_035250725.1 Actinomycetota bacterium | reverse complement strand
GACGCCGAAGTCCGCCTCGCCGCTGGTCACCCGCGAGAACGTGAGGCGGATCGTCTCGCACGGGAGTGGCTGGGCCGATGGGAACAGCGCGGTGACGGCCCGCTCGCTGTAGGCCCCGGGCTCCCCCTGGTAGGCGACCTTCGACATGCCTCTCTCCCGCATCACGCCGCCTCGTCGAGGGAAACCGTCCGTGCTCCGCGTCAGCCAGCCCCAGGAGCCAACCCCCGGACGCCGGCGCGCATGACACCGAGGCGAAGCCTAGCAGCGGCCTCCGGGAGCGCGGATCGTTTACGGGGGAACCTCCGCGCGACCCCTCGACCGACGGGCGTCGCTCCGCTCTCCTTCGTGGATCGTGAACGAACGGGGCAGGTTGGCGAACCGTGAGCGGTTCCGCTCAGCCGATCCGGATCAGCCCCAGCCCGGAGGCGCGGGCCAGCGCCTGGACGCGGTTGCGGACGCCGAGCTTGCGGTAGGCGTTGCCGAGGTGCGTCTCGACCGTCCTCGGCGAGAGCACGAGGCGCGTCGCGATCTGGGAGACGGTGGAACCGCGAGCCGCGTGCTCGAGAACCTCGATCTCTCGCGCCGAGAGGTTCGGTTGCTCGCCGGTCTCATGAGGCGCCTGCCTGGCTCGGCGGCCGAGCTCGGCGACGGCTCCTCGCATCTGGGCCTGTGTGAAGATGCGCTCGCCCCCAGCGACCCGACTCAGCGCGTCGGCGATCACCCGAACCCCGGAGGTCTTCTCGAGGTATCCCTCCACGCCGGCGATGATGGTCTGGAAGAGAGCCTCCTCGTCGGTTCGCGCCGTGAGGACCAGGATCCGGACGGGGAGCCCTTCCTGGCGGATGGCACGGGCCAGATCGAGCCCCTGGAGCTTGCCCGGGAGCGCAAGATCCAGCAGGATCACGTCCGGCGCGAGCTCCCTGCACGCCTCGAGCGCGGACGACCCGTCGCCCAACTCGCCCACCAACTCCAAACCGGGCGTTCGTTCACAGGCGATCCTGATGACGCCGCGGAGCAACGGGTGGTCCTCGACGACGAGGACCCGGGCCGGCTCGTCCCTCGGGGCCGGGTTCGCGTGTTCGGCGGGCGAAGGTACCGTGCCGATCAGACCGGGGCCGTTGATCGGGACGAGGCCGTGACGCCACGCCAGCGTGACGGCCTCGATCTTCGAATGCACTCCGAGCTTGACGAGGATGCTCTTGACGTGGCTCTGGACGGTGAGCGGGCTGATGCCGAGCGATACCGCGATCTGCGGGGCCGTCCGGCCGAGCGCGAGGGCCCGAAGCACCTGCGTCTCTCGTGGCGTCACGCGAGCAAGCTCGTACGCACTCAGGCTCCCCCGGAGTTGCCCCGGGACGGATGCCAGGTCGCTCGCTGGCATGACGATCTCGCCGGCGGCCGCGCGCCGGACGACGTCCATCACCTCATCCGCCGCTCGAGACTTCGGCACGTAGCCGCACGCGCCGGCCGACAGCGCCTCCGCGATCGCGTCTGGGCGCTCGACGCCGGTGAGCAGCACCACCTTCACACCCGGCGCGGCGTTCCGGATCCGGCGAGTGGCCTCGATGCCGTCGATCCCCGGCATGTCGAGATCCATCAGCACGACGTTGGGCTCCTTCCCGAGGAGCGCCATCGCCTCATCGGCATCGCGGGCCGACCCCACCAGCCGGATGTCGGCCTGGTGTCGGAGGAACGCCTCGAGCGCCTCCGAGAAGTCCTCGTGGTCGTCGACCACGAGGACACGGGTGATCGGTGAGGGCTGTTCCATAGCCTCGCTCCTCATCCATCGGCCGCAAGGCCTCGGGGTTTGAGCGTCAACCGCTATCGCCGAGGCGCGCGCTGACCTCCATCAAGCGGGAGCTCTGCTCCGACGGAGTCGGAGGTATGGGCCGAGGGCGGGCCGGGATCGTGCGGTCGAAGGGTCCCTGGGGAACTACGCCTCGCTCGCGTCCGCTTCCTCCTCGTTCCCGCCGGCAGACGTGCGCTCGGCCGCCTGGCCGTCTCCCGCGAGGATCTCCGTCACGTCCGGGAGGAACAGTCGGAAGGAGGCACCACCGCCGTCACGCGCCTCGACCCAGGCCCTGCCCGCGTGGACTTCGGCAAGCCTTTGCAGTACGGCCAGGCCGGTCGATGCCCCGCCCCGCCCGGCGCCGCCCTTCTGGTCTTCAGGCGAGGCCGGCACGGCCGTGAGCAGCTCGGGAACATCGGGCCCGGTATCGTCGACGGCGATGACGGCGCCTTCGGGGTCGCTGGACACGGTGACCCACACGGGGCTGGCAGACGACGTTCGCCCGCTCGCGTTGGTCAGGAGCGTCTCGACCATCTCCTCGACCATGAACGGGTCGACCGGCACCACGACCTTGTCCGCCTGCACGTTGACGTTCCGGTTCGTCAGATCAGGCGATTCCTCGACCACCCGGCGCACGAGAGCCTGGAGGTCGGTGCGGCGGCGATTCGGCCTCAGGGTCCCGTCGGCGAGCCTGTCGATCTCGAGGAGCACGGTGACCATGCGATCGAGCTTGCGAGCGGTGGTCCCGAGTTGTCGCACCAGCTCCTGGCCGTCGCGGGAATCGGGATCGTGGTGCTTGAGCGCCAGGCTGACGCCCAGGATCGACGTCAGCGGCCGGCGCACCTCCGTCGCCAAGGCGTCCTTGAGGGCGCTTCGCTCCTGGTTGGGCACGGCGCCGATCGGCAGGTCCGTCTTCGCCACCGTCAGTCGTACCTTGAGCTCCTTGACCTGCTCTTCGAGGACCTCGACCCGCTGGCTGGCCTCCACGAACCGTTCCTCGCTCAGTCGCGCTCGCTCCTCCGCGCCGAGCAGCTCGCCGCGGGCCTGTTGCAGCTGCTCGAGCAGCTCCGAGTTCTTCCCGGCCGTCTCGGCCGACTGATCCTCCACCGCTCGCGAGCGCACCTCGGCCTGCTTCACCTTGGTCTCTGCGACCAGCGCCGCGGCGGTTGCCTGGTTGGCCTCGTCCTCCGCGGCCCGCATGCGCGTGGTGGCCTCCGCGAGCTTCTCCTCGGCGGCTCGCATGCGGAGATCCGCCTGCTGCGCCTCCCCCTGCGCGATCAGCATGCGTGCGGAGGCCTCGTTGGTTCGCTCCTCCGAGATCTGGACGCGGTGGGTCAGCTGTTCGACCTCCTCCTCGGCGCCCCGGGCACGGACCTCGGTTTGCTTCGCCTCGGTCTCGGCCGCGAGTAGCCGCGAAGCGGTCTCTCTCGTCTTCTCCTCCTCGGCCTCCAGACGCTGGGTGAGCTGGGCGGCCTGTTCCTCCTCGGCCCGGAGGCGCTCGGTGAGCTGATCGATCTGCTCGTGGGCGGCCCGCGCCCGATCGTCGGCCCTCCCGGCCTGGTCCTCTGCGGCCTGGATGAGCTGGTTGGCCTTCACGGCTTGCTCGTCGGCAGCCTGCTCCAGCCGAACGACCTGTTCCTTCTCGGCACGAAGCTGTTCGGTGAGCTGGGAGACCTCCTCGTCCGAGGATCGGAGCTGCTCGGTGAGCTGGGAGACCTCGGCCTGTACGGCCCGGGTCCGCTCCTCGGCCTTGTTGGCCTGGTGCTCGGCCACCTGGATGAGCTCGTTGGCCTGCACGGCCTGCTCGTCGGCGGCCTGGGTGAGCTGGGCGACCTGTTCCTGCTCGGCCCGGAGACGCTCGGTGAGCTGGGAGACCTCCTCGTCGGCCTGGAGGGATCGCTCCTCCGCTTGGGTCGCTCGAAGCTCTGACTGCCTGGCTCGTTCCTCGGCTCGGTTCGCGTCATCCTCCGCCGCCTCGAGAAGCTCGGCGGCATGCATCGCCTGTTCCTCGGCGCCCTGGATTCGCACCTCGGCCTGCCTCGCTCGTTCCTCGGCGGCCCGGGCGCGCCCGTCGGCCTTCCGAGCCTGTTCCTCCGCGCCCTGCGCGAGCTCGTTGGCCTGCCGAACCTGTTCCTCGGCGGCCTGGGCGCGATGGGCGAGCTGCTCAACCTGTTCCTCGGCGGCCTGGACGCGATGAGCGAGCTGATCTGCCTGTTCCTCGGCAGCCTCGGCGCGCTCGTCGGCCACCCTGGTCTGGTCCTCGGCGACGAGGACGAGCCGGCCAGCCTGCTGGGCTTGCTCGTCCGACTCCTGCGCGTGCAGCTCCGCTTGCCTTGCCCGGTCCTCGGCGGTCTGCACCCGGTCCTCGGCCTGTTTGACCTGCTCCGTCGCTCGTTGTTCGGCCTGTCTGAGCTGCTCTGCCTGCTGGTGCGCTTCCTCCAGACGCTCGAGGGCCTCTCTGGCCTGGTCCTCCGCCGTCTGCGCGCGGACCTCCGCCTTCCTGATCCTGTCCGAAGCCAGCTTGCTGTTGTCCTCCGCGGCCTTAGTCAGCCTGGCGGCCTCCCTGACCTTCTCCTCGGCGGCCTGTGCTCGCTGCTCGGCCTGACCGGCCCGCTCCATCGCATCCCTTGCGCGGGCCTCGGCCTGCTTGGTTTGCTCTTCCTCTCTCGCCAAGAGCCGCTCGGCGGCTCGCTTCAGCTCCCCGGCGGCGTGTGAAACCGCGGCCCCGGCGGGCACGGTGGGAGCGGCCGTCTGTTCGCCGGTCTCGATCTCGGTCTTGTCGCCCATCGTCCCTCTCTATCGATCCGGGGTCGGCTGAGCCTCCTGGGGCTCAGCCTCCAGCTTCTTGACACGGAGCGCGGCCTCCGCGGCCCTGGCCTTGAACTCCTCGCGCCGCTGCCGCATCAACTCTTGGGTCTGCAATTCCTCCTCGACCAGGTCTTGGTACGCCTCGTCCCACCGCCGGATCGACTCCACCGCCTCGGGATCGGCCTCACGGGCCTCGGGATCGACCTCACGGGCCTCGGGATCGGCCTGACGGGCCTCGGGATCGACCTCACGGGCCTCGGGATCGACCTCACGGGCCTCGGGATCGACCTCACGGGCCTCGGGATCGGCCTCACGGGCCTCGGGATCGGCCTCACGGGCCTCGGGATCGGCCTCGAGATCCCCGTCTGCTTCGACCGTCTGGTCGATTTCGTGTTGGAGACCGAAGATCTCTTCATAGGTGGGGATCGATGCCTCGGTCGTCGGTTCCGCCGGTTGTCCTTCGGCGGCCTTCATCTCCGCGCCTGGGTCGCCTTCCTGCCGCCCGTCGTGCTCCGGCCACCCCTCGTTCTGTCGGGCGCCCACTCGTCGGGGAACGAACGTGAGGGCGAAGAACAGCAATGAGACGACCAGTCCGAAGACCGATCCCAGCCGAACGATGCTCCAGAGGCCCCCGGTCTGGGCCTCCACGACCGCGAGTGGCAGGTCGACCTGCACGATCGCGACGGGGCCATCTGCTCCCCTGGAGACCGGCGTGAAGATCTGGACGGTATCGTCGACGACTCGCGTCAAGCCCGATCCCGTTGCCTCAGTGATCAGGGACTCCATCTCCGGGGGGGTCTTCCCGACGAGTGACTCGGTCAACGAGAACAGGATCCGGCCGTGTGAAGACCAGACGGTCACGCTGGCGATGGATCCGCTCGACGAGGCCGACCCCCGGAGCTCGGCGGCGAGCTTGTCGTAGCCCGGACCTGTGACCGGTCTGGTGAGTTGCTTGCCGGTGAGGGTGGCGGTCGCAAGACGGGCTTCGTCGCGCGCCCGCTCGACCGCGCTGTCGAGGGCCCCGTTGCGCTCGGCATCCAGCACGACGGTGGAGACGCCGACGCCAAGGGCGAACAGGAGTGACAGGATCGCCCACAGCGACCGTCGCCCACGCCTGGCAGCGGATCCGAACATCGCACCCTCCGAAACGATCCGTCCCACGGGTTCCTCGGAGGCCTGTGAGACGGCGGCATCGACGGCCCGGCCGGGGGCGACCGGCTGATCGCCGGTCTCCATCGCCACCGAGTCACGCATCCTCCGGTTGCCTATCGCTCTTGATCCGCGACGGACGCGGCTTCGTGGAGCTCGGCCTCCCGTTGCTTGACACGCAGTGCGGCATCCTCCGCCCTGGCCCTGAACTCCTCCCGCATCCGCCTGAGGTGCTCTTGGAACTCGTCATCGGTCTCGTCGGGCTCGACCTGATCGACCGCTTCATCGAGATCGGCAGGGACGGGCTGAAGGTCCTCTTCGGACGTAGGGCCTTCCGTCGCAAGCTCTGCGAAACCTTGCCCTTCGGCCTCAAGCTCCGCTCCTTCGCCGCCCGACGATCCCTCGTCCTCGGGCGCGAGGGGAAGACTCTCCTCGTCGAGTTCGACTTGGACGCCGAAGACCTCTTCGTAGGTGGAAGCGCGGTCGTCGGCGGCGGCCGGCTGCGACTCGTCGGCCTCCGTCTCCGTTCCTTCGTCGCCCTCCGCATGCCGTTCGTCGGCCTCCTTGGCGCGTCGAACGCGTCTGGACGAGATGGACGTCAGGCCGAGGCGCAGCAGAGACAGGACCAATC
>DATFEU010000245.1:0-5094 GCA_035250725.1 Actinomycetota bacterium | reverse complement strand
GGGCACTGCGTGTTGATCGCGACCGAGTCCTGCGACACGACGGGGTTGAGGCCGGCGTCCTGGAGCAGCGTCTGGGCCCGGCCGAAGGGCAGGCAGGTCACGAGCGGGACGGTGACCTGGTCGGGCCCGCTCGAGACGAAGATCGTGACCGGCGTCCCCTCCTCGACCTGCTCTCCCACACTGGGGTCGGTCCGCGTGACGAGGCCGTCGTCCACCGTGCCGCTCGCCTCTTGCTCGGGGCCGGCCGGCTCGAGGCCGAGCTCGAGCAGGGCGGCCTGCGCCTCCTCGACGGTGGAGCCCTGGAGGTTCGGGATCACGGCGGTGTTCGGCTGAGCGACGAGCGTGAGGTTCACGATCGAGCCACGCTCCACCTCCTCACCCTCATCCGGATCCTGCGCCACGACGGTTCCGGGCTCCTGCGTGTCGTCCTCGGCCGGCACGCGGCGTTCGATCACCGGGACGAGGCCGACGTCCTCGAGGATCTGTTCCGCGTCGGCTCTCGACTCGCCGACGACCGGCGGGACCTCCACGGTCACTCCTGTCTGCTGGCCGTCGTCGGACAGGAACGTCGTCGCGAGGAACCACAGGAGGAGGCCGAGCAGGCCGATCAGCACGAGCGTGACGGCGATCGGGACCCACGCGCCACCCTTGCGCTCGGGTTCGGGCGGCGGGAGGACCTGGGTCGTCTGCGGGCGGTCGAGCACCTGCGTCGCGCCGGCGGCGAGCAGGGGCGTCGCCAAGACCGGCAGGCCGTGCTCGACGCGCTCGAGGTCGGCGCGCATCTCCTCGGCCGACTGGTAGCGGTTGGCGGGGTTCTTCGCGAGCGCGCGCAGGACCACCGCGTCGAGCTCGGGGGACACATCCGGGTTGAGCTTCGACGGCGGGGTCGGCTGCTCGAGCACCTGCTTGGAAGCGATCGCGACCGGCGAATCGCCGAGGAAGGGCGGGCGACCGGTCACCATCTCGTACAGGACGCACCCGAGCGAGTAGATGTCCGAGCGGCCGTCGACCGGCTGCCCCTGGGCCTGCTCCGGCGACAGGTACGACGCGGTCCCGAGGATCGCGGCGGTCTGCGCGACGGTCTCGGCGGTCGTCGTGACCCGCGCGATGCCGAAGTCGGTGACCTTCACCTCGCCCTTGGGGCTCAGCATGATGTTGCCGGGCTTGATGTCGCGGTGGATCACGCCCTGCGCGTGCGCGGCCTCGAGCGCCGTCAACACGTCCTGGGCGATGTGGATCGAGCGGTCCGGCATGATGCGGCCGCCTCCGGCCAGGAAGTCGGCGAGCGTCCGGCCCTCCACGTACTCCATGACGATGAAGTGCACGCCGTCGTCCGAGCCGGTGTCGAACACCGAGACGATGTGGGGGTGGCCGATCCGTGCCGCGGCCTGCGCCTCGCGGCGGAACCGCTGGACGAACCCGTCGTCCTCGGCGAACTGCGGGGCCAGGAGCTTGATCGCCACGGTCCGCCCGAGGACGGTGTCCGTCCCCAGGAAGACCTTGGCCATGCCGCCGCGCCCGAGCTCGCGCTCGACGCGGTAGCGGCCTCCGAGGGTCACCGGCTGGTCGATGTCATCCTCCTCATCCTGATGTACGGCTCCCGTCACCCGGAGAGCGCTGCCTCGATGACCGCCCTCGCGATCGGCGCGGCCACCTGTCCCCCGGTCGCCTCGCTGCCAAGGCTACCCCCGTCGAGGACGATGACGGCGACGGCGACCGCAGGAGCTTCCGCGGGCGCGAACGAGACGAACCAGGCGTGGGGGTTCGCGCCCTCGCCGTGTTGCGCCGTCCCGGTCTTGCCGGCCACGGTCACGCCGGGGATCTGCGCGGCCGTGCCGGTCCCGCTCTGGACCACCGCCACCATCATCTGGGTCATGGCCGCCGCGTTCTCGGACGAGAGCGGCTGCGAGAACTCGTTCGTGTCGAACGTCGCGATGACTCGCCCGCTCGGGTCCCGAGCCTCGGTCACGAGGCGCGGTTCCATCAGCGAGCCGCCGTTCGCGATCGCTGCGCCCACGAGCGCCATCTGGAGTGGGTTCGCCGCGACGTCCTGCTGTCCGATCGCCGAGATCGCGACGACCGGATCCCGGCCCTCGAACGTCTCCGGCGCGGGGAACACGCCGGAGACCCACGGGATGTCGAACGGCACGAGGTCCTCGCCCGCCTCCGCCGTGAACCCGTAGAGGCGCGCCTGGTCCGCGAGCGCCTCCGGGCCGAGCTCGAGCCCGATCTCGCCGAACGTCACGTTGCACGAGTCGCGGAGCGCCTCGGCGAGCGTGATCGTCGCGGCCCCACCCAGGCAGTGCGACCCGCCGAAGTTCTCGAGCGTCTCGTCCGTGAGCGGCAGGTCGAGCTCGGGCGGGTTCGGCCAGGTGCTCTCGGGCCCGAACCCGTTCTCGAGCGCCGCCGACGCGGTCACGAGCTTGAACGTCGACCCGGGTGGGAACAGCTCGTCGCTCGCCCGGGACAGCAGCGGCTTCTCGGGGTCGGCGTTCAGCGCGTCCCACGCCTCGCGCACCGCCGCCGGGTCCTGCGACGCGAGCAGGTTCGGGTCGTACGTCGGCTCGGCGATCAGGGCGAGCACGTCGCCGGTCGAGGGATCGATCGCCGCGATCGCGACGTCGCCGGCCTCCGCGGTCGCGGCCGCCGCGGCGGCCTCCTGAACCTCGGGGTCGAGCGTCGTCACGATCGTCGCGCCCTGCTTCGGCCGGCCGAGGACCAGGTCGGTGATCGTCTGGGGGAGCAGCTCGGGCGCGTCGCCCGCGAGGTAGTCGTTGAACGTCGACTCCAGCTCGCTCCGGCCGAAGGGGTATGAATAGAAACCGGTCTCGTGCGCGTACAGCTCCCCCTGCGGGTACCGGCGCTGGAACCGCAGCTCCCCGGGGCTCTTGCGGCTGGATGCGAGGACGGTCGTCCCATCGTTCGCGAGGATGCTGCCGCGGTCCACCCTGTACTCGGCGATCAGCAGGCGCTTCGCGTTCGCCGGGTTCTCGGCGATCCGGTCGGCCGCGAAGACCTGGATGTAGTTGATCTGCAGGAAGACGATCAGGAACAGGACCAGGAGCGCGACGCCCAGCTTGCGGATCTGCCGTTCCACCCGCTCACGCCCTCCGTCGTTCGATCGCGCCGCTCGAGACGCGCACGAGGAGCGCGAGCAGGACGAAGTTCGAGATGAGGCTCGAGCCGCCGTAGGAGACGAACGGCAACGTCACACCCGTGAGCGGGATCACCCGCGTCACGCCTCCCACGATCACGAACGCCTGTAACGCGACGAGCGTCGAAAGACCGACGGCGAGCAGCGTCGAGAAACCGTCGGGGGCGCGCATCCCGATCCGCAGGCCCTTGCCGACGAGCACGGCGAACAGGAGCAGGATCGCGGTCGTGCCGAGGAGTCCGAGCTCCTCGCCGATCGCCGCGAAGATGAAGTCGGTCGGGGCGAACGGGATGATCCCGGGCGAGCCTTGCCCGAGACCCGACCCCACGAGCCCCCCGGTCGCCATCCCGAACTGCGCCTGGGCGAGCTGTCCGTACCCGACCCCGAAGACCTTGTCGGGATCGAGCGCGTGCAGCCAGATGTCGACGCGGAGCTGGACGTGATCGAACAGCAGCCACCCCGCGTATGCGCCGATCGCGAACAGCACCAGCCCGATCACGAGATATGAGGCGCGACCGGTCGCCACCCAGAGCATGACCACGAAGATGCCGAAGTACAGGAGCGAGGCGCCCAGGTCGCGCTGCACGAACAGGATCGCGAGCGATGCCCCCCACGCGAGGAGCACGGGCCCGAGGTGCTTGACCGGGGGGAGGCGGAGCGGGCCGATCCGCGACGTGGCGACCTGGAGCAGTTCGCGCTTCTGGTTCAGGTACGACGCGAGGAAGATCACGATCAGCACCTTGCCGATCTCGGCGGGTTGGAACCCGAGCGGTCCGATCTGCACCCACAGGCGCGCGCCGTTGATCGTCTGTCCGATGCCCGGGACGACGGGGAGCAGCAACAGCAGCAGGCCGAGCAGGCCGATCGTGTACGTGTACGCGTCGAGCATCCGGGCATCCCGAACGATCACGAGGGTGATCGCGAACGCGATGAGACCGACGGCGATCCACGTCGCCTGCTCCGCGGCGAGACCTCCCGAAAGCCGGAAGATCATCGCGAAGCCCATCCCGACGAGGACCGCGGCGGTCGGGAACAACGCGGGATCGGCACGGGGGGCGAACGCGCGGATCACGAGGAGCCCTCCGACGTAGCCGCCGGCGAAGACCGACGCGTACACCGCGAACGTCGCGGGGAGCTGCCCGCGCTTGCCGTACCCCGCGATCACGTACGCGCCGATCGACAGGACGAGCGCGAGAACGGTGAAGGCGATCGCCGGCCCGAGCGACGCGCGGCTGCGGGACGCCGCGGGCAAGCTCACGACGCGTCGGGCTGGAAACGCTCGACGTCCGTACGGATCTGCTCCACGATCTCGTCGGCGCCGGTCCGGTCGTCCGCCGTGATGCCGTCGGGCAGGTCTCGGTATTGGTGGAGCGCCCGGGCCTGCTCGGCCGGGATCCCGGTCTCGATCACGACGGAATTGAGCTCGAAGCCGCCCACATCGGCGGGCACGCCCCGGAAGATCGCGACGCGGCCGTCCGACACGCCGACGAACCACTGTCGGTCCAGGTACAGCTTCCCGCCGACCACCCCGACCACCAACACCGCGAGCGCGATCCCACCCCACAACGCGACCTTCTTCCCCCGCAGGGAGGAGGACCGACGTCGGGCAGGAGGACGCGCCGGTCTCGGCGAGGAAGCGGGCGACGCAGCCGCGCGATCGAGTGGAGGATCGATGACCCCGACGCGGCTGCGGCGGGGACCCGTGCGCGGAGCCGAGACCGGCGCGGCCTCAGCGCTCGACGCCTCCGGAGGCGGTTCGGGGATCGGCGCCCCGACGATCGTGATGTCCGAACGACGCGGGACCGGTCGCTCCTGCGTCGGGGCGTGGGGGACCTCGGCGGCGACCGTCGACGCTTCGTCGGAGCCGTCGTCGACGAAGTCCAGGATCACCGCGGTGATGTTGTCGATCCCGCCGGCCCCGTTCGCCTCCTTGACGAGCT
>DATFEU010000206.1:0-2408 GCA_035250725.1 Actinomycetota bacterium | reverse complement strand
ATCCTATGTTCGCGCCCGCTGTCCCCGCCCCGGCCGAACGAGGCCCTGCGACGCGCACCACTCGAGCGTCCGCAGCAGCGTGACCTCGAGCGGCGTGTAGCGGAGGCCGAGCTCGCGCGTCGCCTTCGAGCCGTCGTAGCGGTGGCCGTGCAGGAGCGTCCGGACGGCCTCGGGGCAGACCGGCGCATCGCGGCGGAGCAGCCTGGCGCCGGTGCCGATCACGGCGCCGCCGGCCTTCGCGAGCCACGGCGGCCCGAACCGGACCTCCCGGCGCACGCCCCAGATCCGCTTCAGGAGCTCGACCGCCTCGCGCGTCGTGATCGTCGAGCCCGAGACAAGGTAGCGCTCGCCCGGCTTCCCTCGGGACTCTGCGAGCAGGTGGCCCTCGGAGCAGTCGCCGATGTCGACGAGCGAGATCGTGGTCTCGACGAGCAGGGGGAGCCTCCCGTTCACGACGTCGAGCAGCAGGCGCGCCGAGCCGGTGGCGCGCCCCGGCCCCTGCACCGAGGCCGGGTTCACGGCGACGACCCGCACGCCGTGCTCGTCCGCGAGCTCGAAGACCTTGCGTTCGGCGAGGTGCTTCGAGCGCTCGTACTCGGAGAGGTACCACCCGCGGTGGGGCGAGTCCTCGCGGCCGACGGTGCCGGGGGACTCGCCGATCGCCGAAGAGGACGAGGTGTAGACGACGCGTTCGGCGCCGGTCTCGGCGGCGGCGCGCACCGCGTTCGCCGAGCCCTCGACGTTCGTGCGCATCATCGGTCGCGGGTCGTGCAGGCACATCGCGTTGATCCCGGCGACGTGGAAGATCGTGGCGCACCCCTCGGCCGCGGCGCGGAGGGAGGCGAGATCCAGCACGTCGCCGCGGACGACCTTCGCGCCGAGCAACCCGACGGTTCGGGCGGACTCCTCCGAACGCGCGACCGCTCGCACCTCGCGCCCGTCGGCGACGAGCCGCCCGATCAGCGCGCGGCCGACGATGCCGCTCCCGCCGGTGACGAGGACGGGTCCGCTCACTCGACGGGCGTGCGCTCGCCACTCGTGACCGCGCCGCGGAACCGCACGACGTACTCGGCGCCCGAGAGCACGGTGATCACGGCGGCGGCGACCATGACGTACTGGTCGAGGTAGTACTCGCCGATCGGCTGGCCGGGCCGCCAGATCGCGAGCAGGACCGCGAGGAACTGCACGTTCGCCTTCAGCTTCCCCCAGATCGACGGCTGCACGAGGTCGCCCGTGGACGCGACCGCGCCTTTCAGCCCGATGATGAGGACCTCGCGCCCGATGATGACGAGCGCGATCCACGGCGACACTCGGTCGACGACCAGCAAACCGATCAGCGCGCCCGAGACCAGGAGTTTGTCCGCCGTCGTGTCGAGGAAGTTGCCGAACACGCTCACCTGCGCCCACCGCCGAGCCAGCAGCCCGTCGAAGAAGTCGGTGAGCGCGGCGATCGCGAACAGGACCGCGGCGACCGCGTACGCGTCCTCGTTCTCGGGTCCGGCGAGGATCAGCGCGAGGATCACTGGGACGAGGGCCACGCGGGCCCACGTCACGACCTTCAAGAAGGCTGCAGCGCGAAGGTCAGCGGAGGTGGGCACCCGAGCGCATCGTAGCAGTGGCCTCGGCCGTGCTCGGCGTGCCTCGCGGTCCCGTCGATGCGCTTGTTCGGGCACGGTCCGTCTCCTAGCGTCCGGCTGTGGATCCGCGGCTCCGTATGTACGTCATCGTGGGCGCGATCGCGCTGTTCGTGCTCGGCTTCACGGCGGGGTTCTTCGTCGGGGGTAGTGATGACGAGCCGCTCGCGGTGCCGTCGCCTTCGCCCCGGCCGAGCCCGACGGGCGCCACCACGGTGGTCGAGACCGGCCCCCGGAGCAAGCGCCGGCGATCGGGACCCAGGGACGGGTCCTCCGCGAGGGCGACCGGCCGGTCGTGGCGGTCCCCTCGACTGTCGCGTGCCAGTCGCTGATCGAGCCGGGGGTGTTCGGCGAGTGCGGCGAGGTCTCGGCCGGCGGGCAGCGCGTGGTCTGGGTGGTGCAGCAGGGCACGACGGCCACCGGCACGCCCGCGTTCGGCGTGGGGATCTTCACGTTCGTCCCCGACACGAGCGGCTGGGTCGAGTGGCTCCTGGCCGCGGACCCGACCGGCGAGCGGTGGTCGGACGTCAACGTCGTCGGGGCCGACCTCACCGGCGACGGCGTCGACGAGCTGTTGGTGGGCTTCCGCGGCGTCGGCGACGCGCTCAGGCTCGAATACGACATCGTCGGCTACGGTCAGGACGCAGTGCCGGAGGTGCTCGCGCACCCGGACGCGGCGGACCGGGCTCGGTCGTGATCTCGGGCGGCGCGATCCTCGAGTACTCGGCGCAGTACCGGGCGGCGAACCCGCGTGCTGCCCGCCGTCCTTCCTGT
>DATFEU010000204.1:0-4787 GCA_035250725.1 Actinomycetota bacterium | reverse complement strand
GCCAGGCACGGTGCGTCGCCGACGACGATCTCCCGTGCCGTGAGGAAGGGGAAGGCCTCGTTCGACAGGTCGGCAGCCGTGACGCGGCCCAAGATCTCGCGTGACCGGGGTCCCCACAGGCCGATACAGGCGAAGGCTCCGGTCACGTCGCGCACCTCGACAGCGTCCTCCGGGCGGCGGAGGCTGCGGATCCACTCGAGGTCGTGGTTGCCGAACGCGGTCCCGGTCACGACCCGGAAACGCTCCTCCGCAAGGCGTGTGACGGTGAGGTCGCATTCGATCCCGCCTTTGCGGTTGAGCAGCTGCGTGTACACGAGGGCGCCGATCGGCCGGTCCACGTCGTTCGCGCACACGCGCTGCAAGAACGAGCACGCGCCTCGCCCCGACACGTCGATCTTGGCGAAGCTCGACTCGTCGAATAATCCGGCGCGTTCCCTGGTCGCCAGCGTCTCGGCGGCGATCGCGGTCGACCAGTGGCGGCCCGCCCACCCCCGCGGCCGGACCGACTCGAAACGGTCGTCCTCGTTCGAACGGAACCAGTTCGGGCGTTCCCATCCCGACTTCTCGCCGAACTCCGCCCCGAGCTCGAGGAGTCGCCCGTACGTTGCCGTGGTCTTGAGCGGACGTCCTGCCGCGCGTTCCTCGTTCGGATAGTGGATGTCATAGTAGGTCGCGTACACCTCGTACGCGCGCTCGCGCGCATAGTTGCGACTGCGATAGTGCGATCCGAACCGCCGGATGTCCATCCGCCACCTGTCGAGCTCGGGTTCGCCGCGCACGATCCACTCCGCCAGCATCCTGCCGACCCCGCCCGCGCCGGCGATCCCGTGCGCGCAGAAGCCCGCGGCGACGAACAGGCCGCGGACGTCGGTCTCCCCGAGGATGAATTCGCCATCGGGCGTGAATGCCTCGGGACCGTTGATCAGCCTCACGACGCCGGCGGTCTGCATCGCCGGGACGAGCGACAACGCGCCCTCGGCGAGCGGCTCGAAGCGCTCGTGATCCTCTGGCAGAAGCGTGTGGTTGAACTCTTCGGGAGGCCCATGCTCCCAGGACCAGGGAGCCGGTGTGCGCTCGTAACCGCCCACGACCAGGCCCCCGCCGGCTTCCGGGCGGAAGTACACGAGCCGGTCGGGGTCGCGCATCGTCGGCATGTCCGTGCGGACGCCCTCGACGGGCTCGGTGAGCAGGAACTGGTGCGCGAACGGCACGACCGGCACCTCGACCCCGGCGAGCCCACCGATCTGGTTGGCGTACATCCCGCCCGCGTTGACGACGATCTCGCACGCGAGCGGATCGTCGGCGTCGAACCGGACGCCGGTGACCCGGCCGTCCCGGACGTCGATGCCGGTGACCCGCGTGCCCGTGCGCACGATGGCACCTCGGCTCCTGGCTCCCTCCACCAAGGCCATCGTGAGTCCGGTGGGATCGAGGTAGCCATCGGTCGGGAGGTACGCAGCACCTTCCACGCCCCGCGGATCGAACAGCGGCCACAGCTCTAGCGCGCGCTCGGTCGAGACGATCTCGAGCGGGAGTCCGAAGGTCTGCCCCCAGCCGGCGAGACGCCGGAGCTCCTCGATGCGTTCCCTCGAGGATGCGAGACGGAGTGAACCGACCTCATGCCACGACGGGTTGACCCCGGTCTCCTCGGCCAGATGCCGGTAGAGATCGACGCCGTACATCATCATCTTCGTGAGCGTCACGCTGGAGCGGAGCTGACCGACCAGTCCCGCCGAATGGAAGGTGGATCCGCTGGTGAGCTCGGAACGCTCCACCAGCAGCACGTCCGTCCATCCAAGCTCGGTCAGGTGATACGCGACGCTCGCGCCGGCCACGCCGCCGCCGATCACCACCGCGCGTGCCTGTTCCACGTCTCAGTTCCTTCCGGCAGCAGCCAGCCACTCGCCGAACCGATCGTCGCTCGCGTTCTCCGAGCAACGTGCGAAGTGGCGTTCGGCGTACTCGACGTAATCGAACTCGAGCGTCGAGAGCCCCTGCTGCAGCACCCCCCACATCGCCTCGCGGAGGTCCGACATGATGCGCATGAGCTTGTGTCGGGCCCGTTGCCCGGTCGTTGGTTCCCCGAAGTAGAGCTGGAGCAGCCACTCCTGCGCCGTCTCGCCGAGGCCGTTGTTGATGGACAGATTGCCCAGATCGAAGAAGACGTCGCCCATGCCCGCGTACTCGTAATCGACGATCACGATCCGACCGTCTGCCCGAAGGAAGTTCGCGTTCAGCAGGTCGTTGTGGCAGGGACGTCGGGTACGCGGCGTCGTCTCGAACGCGGCCCGGATCCGTTCGGCGACGGCAAGGGATCCGTCGTACGGTGCCGGGATCGCCGCGCCCCGCTCCTCGGCCGAGGTCCGATAGCTCTGCACGACCTCGAAGACGTCGAACGAGGAGATCAAGGGCCCCATCGCGTGGATCCGACGGACCGCCTCGACGACGTCCGCCAACACGTCGCGATCCTCGAGTTGATCCGGCGGGAGCGGTTCCGCCTCCACGAACCGGGTGATGAGGATCCCGCGGTCGGCCAGGAACGCGTACACCTCGGGAGCGACGCCGACGGCCGCAGCCGCCTCCGTCGCCCTGCGCTCGGCCTCCCGGTCGATGCCAAGGACGTCGGTGTCCTTCCCGGGCAGCCGGATCACGTACGACTCTCGGTCCACCACGACCCGGACGTTGCGGTTGGTGATGCCGCCCCCGAGCGTCTCGGCTCGGATCAGGCGGCCTGACCACGAAGGGATCGCCGCGACGACCTCGGCGACCTCCGGGTCGACGTTCACGAACGGGCAACCTAGCGCGGCTGATCGTTTCCGGTCAAGCGTGAACGGTTCCGAACGACTAGGGAGCGTGGGCTGAACGTTCGGTTGCGGTCACCCGTTCGGCGGGTTGACAGGTCGGGGCGGGTCCGTAGACTGGCCGGACCATGTTCGAGCAGGTGGGAAAGACCGGACCCCAGGCCCTCGTACTTATCGCGTAGGCGCGGCCGGGCCGAGACAGGCCCGACCCGCGCCAGATGCCCCTCGCCCGGCGAGGGGCTTTTTGTACGCCTCGAGGGGCGGAACGGGCGGAGATCGGAAGGAGCAGGAGATGCGCTACGAGTTCGAGCGAGGAGGACGGACCGTCGCGAGCGTGCTGTGGGAGGGCCCCGGGCAGGTCACGGTGGACGTGGCCGATCCCGCCGACCGCCCGCAGTTCGACCGCTTCTTCGGCGAGGAGGTTGCCTACGTCGACGCCGGATGGGACTTCGGCGGGGGGATGGACGACGGCGGCATGACGACGCGGCGGCGCGACTGGACGCCATGGGAGTTCGAGCGGGCGGCGAGCAACCTGGCCCATCGCACGGGCTGTACGGTACGGCGGGTCGAGACCGGACCGGTCGAAGGTGCGGCCCGGGTGCCGGCCCCATGACGAAGGTCACCGGCGCCCAGGCCCTGTTCAAGGCCCTCGAGGGCGAGGGCGTCGACGTCGTGTTCGGGATCCCGGGCGGCGCGATCCTGCCGGCGTACGACCCGCTGATCGAGTCCTCGGTCCGTCATGTCCTCTGTCGGCACGAGCAGGGAGCCGGGCACGCGGCCGAGGGCTACGCCTGGGCGACCGGCAGGGTCGGCGTCGCGATCGCGACCTCGGGCCCCGGCGGCTGCAACCTGGTGACCGCGCTCGCCGACGCCAAGATGGACTCGGTACCGATGGTCGCGATCACCGGCCAGGTCCCGACGCCGGTGGTCGGCAACGACGCGTTCCAGGAGGCCGACATCACCGGGATCACGATCCCGGTGACCAAGCACAACTTCCTCGTCAAGGACGCGAACGAGCTCGCCGAGACGATCCGCGAGGCGTTCCACATCGCCTCGACCGGCCGGCCCGGTCCCGTGCTCGTCGACATCCCGAAGGACGTCCTCCTGCAGGAGGCCACCTGGCGTTGGCCGGACTCCGTCGAGCTGCCGGGCTACAAGCCGACCACCAAGGGGAACCTCCGGCAGGTCCGCTCGGCCGTGGAGATGATCCTGGAGTCCGAGCGTCCCGTGCTGTACGTGGGCGGCGGCGTGATCAAGGCCGAGGCGAGCGCCGAGCTGTTCGCGCTCGCGACCGAGGGGCGGCTCCCGGTCACGACGACGCTGATGGCGCGCGGGGCCTTCCCCGACACGCACGAGCTCGCCCTCGGCATGCCGGGCATGCACGGCGGCTACACCGCGGTCACCTCGATGCAGAAGGCGGACCTGCTCGTCGCGCTCGGCGCGCGGTTCGACGACCGGGTGACCGGTCGGCTCGCGACGTTCGCGCCGGACGCGAAGATCGTCCACGTCGACGTCGACCCGGCCGAGATCGGGAAGAACCGTTCTGCCGACATCCCGATCGTGGGCGACTGCAGGGACGTGATCGCCAAGCTGCACGCCGAGCTGACGCGGCGGCAGGAGGAGACCGGCGGGCCCCCGGACCGCGTCGCCTGGCTCTCGCAGCTCGACGAGTGGCGCCGCCGCTACCCGTACCGCTACGAACAGCCGGCGGACGGGCCGCTCAAGCCCCAGTACTGCATCGAGCGTCTGTACGAGCAGACGAAGGGAGACGCGGTCGTCGTGGCCGGCGTCGGGCAGCACCAGATGTGGGCGTCGCAGTTCTGGAAGTTCACCGAGCCGAGGACCTGGGTGAACTCGGGCGGGCTCGGCACGATGGGGTTCGCCGTGCCGGCGGCGCTCGGCGCCAAGGCGGGCCGTCCCGACCGGCGGGTCGTCGCGATCGACGGGGATGGGTGCTTCCAGATGACGAGCCAGGAGCTCGCGACC
>DATFEU010000029.1:0-4029 GCA_035250725.1 Actinomycetota bacterium | reverse complement strand
CTGGGGGTGGAGGCATGACCGCGAAGGACGCAGGGCGACAGCAGACGCCGCGGCCACGAGCCACGGAGAGGCGAGCCGTGTACATCATCAGCGTCGCCGCCGAGCTCTCGGGCGTGCATCCGCAGACGCTCCGCATGTACGAGCGTCGCGGGCTGCTGATGCCCGAGCGGACGTCCGGCAACACCCGTCGGTACTCGGAGCGCGACATCGAACGCATCCGCATGATCCAGGAGCTCACGCAGCGCGAGGGCGTGAGCCTCGCCGGCGTGAAGCTGTTCATCGAGATGCGCGAGCAGCTCGATCAGATGCGCCGCCGGACCGAGCGGCTCGAGCGTGAGTTGCTCGACCGGGTGAAGGCCGCGGCCCCGGGGACCGACATCCTCCCGATGCGGAGCTTGGTGCACTTCGCGTGGGACGAGGAACCGACCGAGACCGTGTGAGCGGTGACACCGACGAGAGGGAACGGATGGATCCGAACAAGTTGACGATGCGATCGCAGGCCGCGCTCGAGGGTGCGCGACAGCAGGCGGTCGCGCGCAACCACCAG
Source organism: Actinomycetota bacterium (assembly GCA_035250725.1). Classification (GTDB taxonomy): domain Bacteria; phylum Actinomycetota; class UBA4738; order UBA4738; family HRBIN12; genus DASSJM01. The sequence continues at coordinate 3,482 of DATFEU010000029.1, read as the reverse complement.
TCGATCGAGCCCGACCACCTGCTGGTGGCGCTGCTCGGCGACCCCGAGGGGATCGTGTTCGCGCTGCTGCACGATCTCGGCGTGGCGCCGAAGGCCCTGCGCGACCAGGCGGACGCTGCGCTCGACCGGATGCCGAAGGTGTACGCGCAAGCCGGGGATGCCCATGTGGGTCCCGCCCTCGCCGCGGTCCTCGACGCGGGGTTCCGCGAGGCCGAGGCGCTCGGCGACGACTACGTGTCGACCGAGCACCTCCTCCTCGCGCTGCTCGAGGAGAACTCGACGGCCTCTCGGATCCTGCGCGAGGCGGGTCTGAGTCGCGACGGGGTGCTCGCGACGCTCGCGCAGGTGCGCGGACGCCAGCGGGTGACGGACCAGAACCCGGAGGACAAGGTCCGGGTGCTCGAGCGCTACGGGCGGGACCTCACCGACCTCGCCCGCCGCAGCAAGCTCGACCCGGTGATCGGCCGCGACGACGAGATCCGGCGCGTGGTCCAGGTGCTCTCGCGCCGGACGAAGAACAACCCGGTCCTGATCGGCGAGCCCGGGGTCGGGAAGACGGCGATCGTCGAGGGGCTCGCGCAGCGGATCGTCTCCGGCGACGTGCCCGGGTCGCTCGCCGACAAGCGCGTGGTCGCCCTCGACCTCGGGGCGATGGTCGCCGGGTCGAAGTATCGGGGCGAGTTCGAGGAGCGCTTCAAGGCGGTCCTGCGTGAGATCGCTGAGTCCGACGGGCAGGTCGTCACGTTCATCGACGAGCTCCACACGATCGTCGGGGCCGGGGCGGCGGAAGGCGCCGTGGACGCCGGCAACATGCTGAAGCCGATGCTCGCTCGCGGCGAGCTCCGCGCGATCGGGGCGACCACGCTCGACGAGTACCGCGAGCACATCGAGAAGGATCCCGCGCTCGAGCGACGGTTCCAGCCGGTCCTGGTCGGTGAGCCGAGCGTCGAGGACGCGATCGCGATCCTCCGCGGACTGAAGGAGCGCTACGAGGTACACCACGGCGTCCGCATCCAAGACCCCGCGCTCGTCGCGGCCGCGGTGCTCTCGGACCGCTACGTGAGCGGGCGGTTCCTGCCTGACAAGGCGATCGACCTGGTCGACGAGGCGGCGAGCCGGCTCCGGATCGAGATCGATTCTGTGCCGATCGAGATCGATGAGGTCGAGCGCCGGCTCACGCAGCTCGAGATCGAGCGGGCCGCGCTGCGCAAGGAGACCGACCCGGCCTCGAAGGAGCGGCTCGAGCGGCTCGAGCAGGAGCTCGCCGACCTGCGCGAGCGTTCGGGCGCGATGCGAGCGCACTGGGAACAGGAGAAGGAGCGCATCGACCGTATCCGCGCACTCAAGTCCGAGATCGAGTCGGCCCGGGCCGAGTTCGAGCGCGCCGAACGTGCCGGCGAGCTCGAACGCGCCGCGGAGCTGCGCTTCGGGACGCTGGTGCAGCTCGAGAAGGAGATCGAGGAGCAGAACGCCGCTCTCGAGGAGGTGCAGCGCGAACAACGGATGCTGAACGAAGAGGTGTCCGAGGAGGACGTCGCGCAGGTCGTGGCGACGTGGACGGGGATCCCGGTCTCTCGCCTCCTGCAGGGCGAGATGTCCAAGCTCGTCCATCTCGAGGAGGCGCTGCACCGGCGCGTGGTGGGGCAGGACGAGGCCGTCGAGGCTGTCGCGAACGCGATCCGCCGCGCGCGCGCCGGCCTCTCGGATCCGGATCGACCGATCGGCTCGTTCCTGTTCCTCGGGCCGACGGGCGTCGGCAAGACCGAGCTCGCCCGGGCCCTTGCCGAGTACCTGTTCGACGACGAGCGGGCGATCGTCCGCGTCGACATGAGCGAGTACCAAGAGCGCCACACGGTCTCGCGGCTCGTCGGTGCGCCCCCGGGGTACGTGGGCTTCGAGCAAGGCGGCCAGCTCACCGAGGCGGTGCGGCGCCGGCCCTACTCCGTCCTGCTGCTCGACGAGATGGAGAAGGCGCACACCGACGTGTTCAACATGCTGCTGCAGCTGCTCGAGGACGGCAGGCTGACCGACGGGCACGGCCGCACGGTCGACTTCCGTAACACGATCGTGATCATGACGTCGAACCTCGGCGGCGCGATCTACCAGGACGTCGGGATCTCCGCGGAGAAGCGGCACGCGGCGATCCTCGACGACGTGCGCGCGTTCTTCCGTCCTGAGTTCGTGAACCGGATCGACGAGATCGTTGTGTTCGAGCCACTCGGGCCGGGCGAGGTGCGATCGATCGTGGACCTGCAGCTCGAGCTGCTCGGTCGCCGTCTGCGCGATCGCAGCCTCGCGCTCGAGGTGACCGATCCGGCACGCGATCTCCTCGCTCGGCGTGGCTACGACCAGGCGTTCGGTGCCCGCCCGCTGAAGCGGCTGATCCAGCGTGAGGTGCAGGACCCGCTCGCGCTCTGGCTCTTGTCGGGGGAGATCCGAGAAGGTGAGACCGTTGTGGTCGACGCCGCGGGGGACGAGCTCAGTCTCCGGAGCGTCCTCGGTTCCTCACCGGTTGGGGATCCGGCCCCCGCTCCTTAACCCCCTCGTCGTTCCCCGTCCGATACAGAACCCATGAACCACCGGCTGCGGATCGCCGCCATCGTCGCGGGCGCGTTCGTCGGCGCCCTCCTCCTCAAGGTGCTCCCGCCGATCATCGTGCTCGCCGGGTTCGTCGTCGGCTCGTTCGTCGTCACCCGGACCCTGAAGACGCGGATGCGCCATGAGGCGGTGGTCGGTGAGGCGACAACCCTCGGTCTCCGGTTCGAAGCCTCGGACCCCTTCGACCTGCTCGGGTATCCGCTGTCGCTGTTCGGACGAGGGGTGGATGGCCGCATCGAAGCGGTCCGGTGGGGGACGTGGCGCGGCGTCGAGGTGAAGGCGTTCGAGTTCACGTTCTCGCCCCCGGTGCCGGCGATCGAGCGGTCGCGAAGCGGATCGCCGTGGCCGCCTTACGTGCGCGATCGCCGCGATCGCGCTATCGGGGCCGCCGGTCCTCGCGGAGCCCGTCCCGTTCGTGCTCGACCTCGGCACGCACGCGCCGATGGACGAGGTGGACGTCACCTCCGGACCCGGTCCGACCTCCTTCGTCGTCCGATGCGACGATCCGGGCTTCGCGCGGACCCTGCTCGCGGGGGCGGCTCGACGACCTCCGGTCCCGGCTCGTGACGGGCACGCCCGGGGACGTGGTCAGCGAACCCGGGCCCGCGACCTCATGAGTCCGGCGGCGTTCGTCGTCCGAGGCGCGACCGGCTAGGCTTCCCCCTCGACCAGGGACCCACCGAACGAAAGGACATACGGCCGTGGGCGTCACCCTCGCGATCATCGGCGGCATCCTCCTGCTGGTCCTGATCTTCGGCGTCGTCTCGTACAACCGGTTCATCTCGCAGAAGCAGCTCATCAAGGACGCCTGGGCCAACATCGACACCGAGCTCCGTCGGCGGTACGACCTGATCCCCAACCTGGTCGAGACCGTCCGCGGCTAC
>DATFEU010000191.1:0-8375 GCA_035250725.1 Actinomycetota bacterium | reverse complement strand
GCGATCCCGAGGAGGGTCGACTTCCCGGAGCCGTTCTCGCCCACGACCGCGTGCACCTCCCCGGCGCGGCAGTCGAAGCTGACGTCCGTCAGCGCTCGGACCGCGCCGAACTGCCGGGAGACGCCCCGCAGCTCGAGGACTAGGCCTCCGGTGGCCGACCCTCCTTCGGAACCGCCATCGATCATCCGTCCGGGAACATCAGGGCCAGGACCTCGTCCGGCACGAGCGAGGTGCCCGACACCGTCGGTGTGACCCGGTCGGGGTTGCAGTCATCCGCCGTCACCTCACGCATCACGTGGGGGACGACGATCTCGGGCGGGATCGCCGCGCCGGCGATGTTCATCATCTGCGCCGTCACGGCCGTCCGAGACTGGAAGTTGCCGCCTGCCGAGTAGTAGATGTGGTAGTTCGGGATGCCCCGCTCTACCCAGTCGCAGAACAGCGTCTGCTCGTCGGTGCGGAGCGCCATCGTCACGTCGTCGAGCGGGATGCCCAGTTCGTCGTAGGCCTGCAGTGCCGTGTACATCCCGTCCGCGTACTCGTAGGCGTACCCCTTGATGTCGGGGTCGGTCGAGAGCATCCCGAGGACCGCCTCGTAGGCGACGTCGTTCAACCAGAACGTGTCCACCGGGTCCGAGACCATCGAGATCGAGTCCTCGAGCGCCGGCGTGAGGCACTGCTGCCAGCCGAGGGACAGCGCGTTCCCCGGCGTCCCGCCGAGCACGCCGATCGATCCCGACTCGATCCCGTCGTTCAGCACCTGCGCGAAGCTCTCGCCGAGGGCGCACAGGTCCTCGCCGACCACGCTGGTGTAGTCCTCGCCCGGGATCAGCGCCCCTTCCTGTTCGGGAAGGCCGACCCACCCGGCCGAGAACGGGATGTACGGGACGCCCGCCTCCTCGGCGGCTGCGATCGCGTCGGCGATCGCCACGCCCGCGTCGGGGTACCCGATGATGAAGTCCGCACCCCGCTGGACCAGGAAGTTGATGTCGCCGGCCGGGACGGCCGGGTCCTGGTCCCACAGCGCCTCGGTCGAGACGATCGTGCCGATCTCCGGGTACGTGAGCGCCTGGAGGATCGCCTCCATGTGCGTGACGGCGCGCCACACGTTCAGGTGTCCACCGCCGTCCGCGTAGCCCATCACGAGCTCGCCGCCGCTGCCCGTGTCGCATTCGGGCTGGGACCAGCACTCCATGGCCTTGTCGATCGTGGCCTGGTCGAGGTCCTGGTCCGCCCGGGCGATCGAGGCGAGGACGATGTCGGGCACCTCCTCGACCGGGCCGAGCGCCTTCTCGACGAGCGCCGGGTCGGCGTCGGTGCTCTCTCCGAACTCCGCCAGCGGGCCTTCGCCGGTCGCCGCCGTCTCTCCGCCGGCCGTCTCGCCGGCGGTCGCCGTGGGCTCTTCGTCGTCACCGCCGCACGCCGCCGCGACCAAAGCGAGCATCGCGACGACGGCGACGATCTTGATCAGCCGTTGCATGGTCCTCCTCCCGTGGATCGATGGCTTCTTCGGATCCCAGCTGCTTCCCGGATGCCTCCTTTCTCATCCCGTCCCGTCGCCGGAACTCCCGGTGGTTCGCAACTCGGCGCGCCGCGGGCGTTTCCGCTGTCGGAACACGCGTTCCACGGCGCGGATGATCCGGTCGCCCGACACGAGCATGCCGCCGATGATGACGAGTCCGAACACGACGAACTGGAGCGGAGTGGGAAGGCCCATGACCCGCATCATCTGTTCGAGCCCGGCGAGGAAGAACGCCGCGGCCCAGGTCCCGAGCGGGCTCGCCAACCCGCCGGTGAGCGAGGCGCCGCCGATCACGACGGCGGCGATCGGGCCGAGCAGGTACGGGATCCCGATCGTGCTGTTCGGGGTCCGCAGGAACGAGGCGATCAGGACGCCCGCGATCCCGTAGAAGACGGCGGCGAAAACGTAGGCGGAGACCTGGTTCAGGTTGACCCGCAGCCCGGCGATCCACGAGGCGGTGGGGTTCGCGCCGACGACCTGGAACCGCCGGCCGGGCGTCGTGAACCGGAAGATGACGATCAGGACGAGCGTGATCGCCACGCCCACCCAGAACGTCCGGGTCACGCCGAGGAAGCGCGTCCGGGTCCACTCGGAGAGTCCCTCGGGAACGGGGCTCTGGATCACGGTCCCGGTGGAGTAGCGGAACGCGAGGCCGGTCACGATCTGACCCACCGCCAGCGTGACGATCAGCGCGTTCAGCCCGATCCCGCCGATCAGGATCCCGTTGACGAGCCCGACCAGCGCCGAGAGCAGGAGCGCGACGCCGATGGCGGTCCAGATCCGCTCGTCGGCCTCGTTCCCGACACCGACGGTCACCAGCGCGGCCAGCGTGAGCGTCCCGGGGACGCTGAGGTCGATGCCCCCCGTCATGATCACCAGCATCTGGCCGAGCGCCGTGATCGCGAGGAACGTGCCGAGCGGCGCGATCGAGTTCAGGCCCGGGCCGCGCAGCGTCGCCGGCGCCCAGATCGAGGCGACGACGACGAGCAGCAGGATCGCGATGTACACGGGCATGTAGCGCGACGCCACGACGAACGACGTGACCGCGGACGACGGAGCGCGGGTGGCGCTGGTGCTCATTCCGTGCCCCCCGTCGAGGCGCTCGCGACCACGCCCGAGGCGTCGCCCACCCGTCGCCGGGCCTCCTCGGCCAGATCGCGGACGCGCTCGACGTCCGCCTCGAGGACGCCGCCCCGCATCACGACCCGCCCACCGACGAACACCCAGTCGACGTTCGACGTGTCCATCCCCCAGACGACGGCGCCGATGGGATCGTTGACGGGGAAGATGTTCGGGCGGTCCGCGCGGAGCACGACGACGTCGGCCTGCATGCCCGGCTCGATCGATCCCGTGACGCCGCGGAGCCCCGCGACCCGGGCGCCGTCGACCGTGGCGAGACGGATCACGTCGCGCGTGCTCATCAGCTTGGGGAGCGCCGCCTTCCCCGCGAGCTTGCGTTCGAAGACGGTGGCGTGCTGCAGGGAGATCGTCGCTCGCATCTGGGCGAACATGTCGCCGGGCGCGACGCGCTCGTCATCGACGCCCAGACCCGGGCGGACGCCGTGGTCGATCAGCTGCTGGATCGGCGGCGGACCGAGCCCCCCGGCCATGTCGCTCGACGGCGAGAGCGTCACCCCCGCCCCGGACGACCCGATCGACTCGACGTCCGCGTCGTCCAGCTCCGTGCGGTGCAGGAGGGTCACGTCCTCACCCATGAGTCCTCGCTCGCCGAGACGAGTGGGCGTCCCGCGCCCGGAGCCGCCCGGGCCGGGATGGGCATGGATCCGCAGGCCCGATGCTCTCGCGCGCGCCCACTCGGCGGCGACCCGGTCCAGATCGGGGTCGGGCGGCAGCGTCGAACCGAACGCGATGCTCGTCGTCGGGCCGGCCGGATCCAGCGGGGTGTGGCCACCGCCGCCGTTCGCCGCCGCGTGGACGAACGCGGTCCGCAGGCCGGAGTCGGCGTGGGCCCGCAGCGCCGCCCGGACGAGCTCGTCGTCGGACGGCAGGTCCGACCAGTCGACGACGGTGGTGATCCCCGCCTCGGCGGCGCCCAGCAAGCCGATCAGCGTGGCCGCGTAGACGTCGTCCGGCCCCAGGCGACCGGCCGCCGTGTCGCTCGAGGGCCTCGACCCGCGCTCGCCGATGTTCCGGAACAGCGACGTCCAGGTATGTCGGTGGGTGTCGACGAACCCGGGCATGACGACCGTGTCGGTCGCGTCCACCTGTTCGGCGTCGCGTGCGCGGATCGACGGGCCGACCTCGGCGATGAGGCCCTCGTCGATCAGGACGTCACCCTGCTTGAGGTTGGGGGTCCTCGCGCCGAGCGTGAGAACGCACCCGCCGCGCAGCAGGGTCTTGAACGTCACGCGACCCCGCCCCTTCCCTTCGTGCGACCGAAGCTCGACCTCGCCCCCACCGTTCAGGGACACTACACAGGTTGCTGTAGCTTCGCTAGGGGCACAGAACCGCAGGTGACGAGCAGCGAAACCGGGCAGCCGGCGGACGGGATGCAGCCCCTCCCCGGGTGTGCGTATCATTCAGCCTTAACGCCTCGCGCAACGCCGATCCGGACGAGGAGGCCACCGATGACGGACGAGTTCCCGGTCGCGACGACACCGTCACCGGGACTGCACGGAGTGGACTGGGAGAACCGTGTCGATTTCGCGCGGCTCCGCGACTATCGCCTGGCCAGGGTGAAGGAGCAGCTCGAGTCGTCCGACCTGGGCGCCGTGCTGCTGTTCGAGACCAGCAACATCCGCTACGCGACCAGTACGCACATCGGGTACTGGGCGTTCAACAAGGGCGAGCGCTACGCGCTGATCACACGGACGGGGCCGCCGCGGATCTGGGACTTCGGCTCGGCCGCCAAGGCGCACCGGCTGCAGCTGCCGCAGTGGTTCGACGAGTCGAACTCGGTCGGCGGCAACACCGGGCTCCAGGGTGCGATCTCGCCGATCGTCGGCCTCCAGAAGCGAGCCGCCGAGGAGCTCGTCGCGGTGTTGAAGGAGGACGGCGTCGGCGACATGCCGCTCGGCGTCGACCTCGCCGAGACGTCCGTGTTCCTCGAGCTCCAGGCCGCCGGGATCGACGTGCGCGACGGGCAGCAGGTCATGATGCTCGCCCGCGAGATCAAGAGCCGGGACGAGATCACGCTGCTGACCCAGGCGTGCGCGATGGTGGACGGCGTCTACCACGACATCTTCGAGTTCCTGAAGCCCGGCGTTCGCGAGAGCGACGTCGTGGCGCTCGCGCACGCCCGGTTGTTCGAGATGGGCTCCGAGTTCGTCGAGGCGGTGAACTCGATCGCCGGGGAGCGGTGCAGCCCGCACCCGCACGTGTTCTCCGACCGGCTGATCCGCCCGGGCGACCAGGCGTATTTCGACATCATCCACGTGAACAGCGGCTACCGGACCTGCTACTACCGGACGTTCGTGGTCGGCCGCGCGACGCAGCCGCAGCGGGACGCATTCGCCCGGTCGCGCGAGTGGATGGACGCCGCGATCGATCTCGTGAAGCCGGGGAACTCGACGGACCAGATCGCCGCGGTGTGGCCGAAGGCCGAGGAGTTCGGGTTCTCGGACGAGTTCGACGCGTTCGGCCTGCAGTTCGGGCACGGCGTCGGGGTCGGCCTGCACGAGCGACCGATCATCACCCGCCTGAATTCGTTCAGGGAGCCGATCGAGCTGAAGGAAGGGATGCTGTTCGCCCTCGAGACGTACTGCCCGGCCACCGATGGCCGCTCGGCGGCGCGGATCGAGGAGGAGGTCGTCGTCACGGCCGAGGGCCCGAAGGTCATCACGCTCTTCCCGTGCGAGGAGCTCATGGTCGCGAACGAGTACTGATCGAGGACGGCGAGTGGCCAAGACGTCCCCAGCGATCGCGGACGAGACCGTCCGCCTCGACATGTACCGGATGATGCAGGAGGCCCGCCTGTTCGAGAAGCGGGCGCAAGACCTGTTCCTCGAGGGGCTCATCAAGGGGACGTCGCACCTCGCGCTCGGGCAGGAGGCGGTCGCGGCCGGGTTCGCCGCGGCGCTCCGACCCGAGGACCTCGTCTTCTGCACGTACCGGGGACACGTCCACACGCTTCTTCGGGGCGCCCCGATGGCGGCGCTCATGGCCGAGCTGATGGGCCGGGCGACGGGCATCTGCGGCGGCAAGGGCGGGTCGATGCACCTCACCGACGTGTCGCACGGCGCTATGGGCTCGTATGCGATCGTCGGGGCGCATATGCCGATCGCGGCGGGCGCCGCGTGGGCCGCGCAGGAGCGTGGGACCGGCCAGGTCGTGGTGTGCTTCTTCGGCGACGGGACGACGAACATCGGCACGTTCCACGAGGCGCTCAACATGGCGGTGGTCTGGCGGCTCCCGGTCGTCTACGTCTGCGAGAACAACCTCTACATGGAGTACACGCCGATCGGACGGGTGACGGCGGTCGAGCACCCTGCCGCCGACCGGGCCGCGGCGTACGGGCTCGAGGCCATCGTGGTCGACGGCAACGACGTGGACGAGGTCCACGAGACCGCCGTGCGGCTCGTCGAACGTGCCCGCGAAGGCGGCGGCCCCGCGTTGGTGGAGGCCAAGACGTACCGGCACGGGGGTCATTCGCGTGCCGACCCTGCCAAGTACCGGCCCGAGGACGAGGTGAAGGAGTGGCTCGCCCGCGACCCGATCCCGGCCTACCGGGAGCGGCTGCTCGCGTCGGGTGTCGAGGCCGAGGCCATCGACCGGGTCGAACGCGAGGCCCTCGAGCTCGTCGACCGGGCCACCGAGGAGGCCAAGGCGGGCCCGTACCCGGACGCCGATGCCCTGGAGACCGAGCTGTGGGCCGATGGAGGATCCGCGTGGCGGAGCTGACCTATCGCGAGGCCGTGAGCCGCGCGATCGCGCAGGAGATGGAGCGCGACCCCAGCGTGTACTTCATCGGCGAGGACGTCGCGGCGGCGGGCGGGGTCTTCAAGACGACCGAGGGACTGCTCGAGCGGTTCGGGCCCGATCGCGTCCGGGACACCCCGATCTCGGAGCAGGCGATCATCGGCGCCGTCATGGGCGCCGCGATGAACGGTCTGCGGCCCGTGGCCGAGCTGATGTTCAGCGACTTCTTCGCGGTGTGCTGGGACCTCATCGCGAACCAGATCGCGAAGACCCGCTACATGACGGACGGCCAGGTGGCGCTGCCCCTCGTGATCCGCACGGCCAACGGCGGCGGCGTCCGGTTCGGCGCGCAGCACTCGCAGAGCGTCGAGGGCTGGGCGATGGCGATCCCGGGGCTGAAGGTCGTGGTGCCCTCGTCGCCGGTCGACATGATCGGGCTGTTCGCGGCCGCCGTTCGCGACCCCGACCCCGTGATCGTGGTAGAGCCCAAGGTGCTGTACGCGAGCAAGGGCGAGGTCCCCGACGGTGAGGTCGTCGACGAGCTCGGCTCCGCGAAGGTGCTCCGCGAGGGCAACGACGTGACGATCTGCGCGCTGGGCGCGATGGTCCCCAAGGCGCTCGAGGCCGCCGAGAAGCTCGCGCCCGACGGGATCGACGCGGAGGTCGTCGACGTGCGGTCGCTCGTGCCGCTCGACGCGACGTCGATCTCGGCGTCGGTCGCCAAGACCGGGCGCTTCGTCACCGTCGAGGAGAACCCTCGGCTCTGCGGCTGGGGCGCCGAGGTCGCCTCGATCGTCGCCGAGGAGCGGTTCTTCGATCTCGACGGACCGATCGTGCGGATCACGACGCCGCACATCCCGCTGCCGGCCGCGGACGCACTCGAGGACCTCGCGATCCCGTCGGTGGAGGCGATCGCGGACAAGGTGAAGGCCACGATGGACTGAGACCGCGCCCGCGCGGTCCGGAACGCAGGAGGAAGGTCATGGCGGATCGGATCCTGTTGAAGGGTGGGCACGTCATCACGGTCGACCCCGACCTGGGCGACATCGCCGGCGGGGACGTGCTGATCGACGGAGACACGATCGCCGAGGTCGGCACCGACCTGTCCGCGGACGCCGAGGTGATCGACGCGACGGGCAACATCGTGATCCCCGGGTTCATCGACTCGCACCGCCACACCTGGGAGACCGCGATCCGCAACTGCGCCCCGAACGCCACGCTGGACGACTACTTCGTCGAGGTCCTCGACAGCTACGCGCCGCTCTACCGGCCTGAGGACGTGTACGCGAGCAACCTCGCGGGCGCGCTCGAATGCATCAACGCGGGCATCACCACGCTGCTCGACTGGTCCCACATCAACAACACGCCGGACCATCCCGACGCTGCGGTGCGGGGCCTGCAGGAGTCCGGGATCCGCGCCGTGTACGCGTACGGGAGCGCCAACACGTCGCTCGCAGGCTACTGGTTCAACAGCTCGATCGTGATCCCGAGCGACGACGTCGGTCGCGTGCGGAGTACGTACTTCAGTTCGGACGAGGGTCTCATGACGATGGCGCTCGCGACGCGCGGCCCCGGCTTCTGCCAGGAGGACGTCGTCCGCGAGGAATGGGGCATGGCCCGGGACCTCGGCCTGCCGATCACGATCCACATCGCGATGGGAAAGCTCGCCGGCAAGTGGAGCATGCTCAAGCAGCTCGACGATCTCGGCCTGCTCGGCGACGACACGACGTACATCCACTCGTGCTACCTCACCGACGAGGAGTGGCAGTTGGTCGCCAAGAGCAAGGGCACGGTCTCGATCGCGCCGCAGGTCGAGATGCAGATGGGCCACGGCTGGCCGCCGGTGATGAAGGCGCGCTCGTACGGGCTCCGACCGAGCCTGTCGATCGACGTCGTGACGACGGTGCCGGGCGACATGTTCACCGAGATGCGGTGCGCGTTCGCCGCCGAGCGCTGGCGGAGCAACGACTCGGTG
>DATFEU010000187.1:0-10522 GCA_035250725.1 Actinomycetota bacterium | reverse complement strand
CACGCTCGCGCAGCTCGCGGGACGCTCGACTCGGACCAGCACGTCGGCGCTGTCGGCGTCGTAGACGTCCCCACCCGCCCCTCCGTTCGCGACGTCGTTGCCGCCGACGCCGTCCTCGGTCGCCACGCAGAAGTCGTTGCCTCGGCCCGCCCGGACGACGTCCGAGCCCCCGTCGCCACTCACTGCGTCCCGGCTCGGCCCGCCCTCCACATCGTCGTCGGACCCGCCGCCGCCGAGTCCGCGGATCGCGTCGTCGCCGTGGAGTCCGCAGATCACGTCCGGCCCGGACGAGCCGCGGAGGACGTCGTCGCCGGCGGTGCCGGTGATCGTGCAGTCGCCTGCTCCGGACGGGGCCGCCTCGGTCGAGCGAGCGGCGGGGGCGGTCAGGAGGACCGCGGCGACGACCGCGGCGGCGGTGAGTCTCCGCATCTCACTCCTCGGCTCCCGTCCCCGCCTCGACCATCTCGTGGATCTGCTCCACAACTTCGGCGTTCGCGAGGGTCGTGACGTCGCCGAGCGGTCGACCCCTGGCCACGTCACGGAGGAGCCGTCGCATGATCTTGCCGGAGCGCGTCTTCGGAAGATCGCCCGTGAAGATGAGACCGTGCGGCCGAGCGATCTTGCCGATCTTCGTGGCCACGTGCTCGCGGAGCTCTGCGGCGATCGCATCGTCTCCTTCGTACCCGCTCTTCAGGGTCACGAACGCCACGATCGCCTCGCCGAGCAGGTCGTCGGGTTTGGACACGACGGCCGCCTCGGCGACCTTCTGGTTGTCGACGAGCGCGCTCTCGATCTCGTAGGTCGAGAGGCGGTGGCCCGCGCAGTTCATCACGTCGTCGATCCGGCCGAGCAGCCAGTAGTAGCCGTCCTCGTCGCGCCGCGCGCCGTCGCCGGCCACGTACGTCTGGGGGCCGTACTTCGAGAAGTAGGTCTCGACGTAGCGATCGGGATCGCCCCAGATCGTCCTCGCGATCGAGGGCCAAGGTCGCTTCAGCACCAGGTACCCGCCGCCCCCCAGCCCGACGGGCTGCCCCTGCTCGTCGAGGATGTCGGCCTGGGTCCCCGGGAACGGGAACGTTGCCGAGCCCGGCTTGAGCGAGGTGATCCCCGGCAGCGGCGTGATGAGGATCGCGCCGGTCTCGGTCTGCCACCAGGTGTCGACGACCGGGCAGCGTTCGCCGCCGATGTACTTCCAGTACCAGACCCAGGCCTCCGGGTTGATCGGCTCTCCAACCGACCCCAGGAGCCGGAGCGACGACAGGTCGTGCTTCTGCGGGTACTCGTTCCCCCAACGCATGAAGGAACGGATCGCCGTGGGCGCCGTGTACAGGATCGTCGCCTTGTACTTCTCGACGATCTGCCAGAGCCGGTCCTTGTCGGGCCAGTCGGGAGCCCCCTCGTAGATGACCCCCGTGGTGTGGTTCGCGAGCGGCCCGTAGACGATGTACGAGTGGCCGGTCACCCACCCGATGTCGGCCGCGCACCAGTACACGTCGTCCTGGTGGAGGTCGAAGATCATCCGGTGGGTCGCGGCGACCTGCGTGAGATACCCGGCCGTCGTGTGCGCGATGCCCTTCGGCTTGCCGGTCGTACCGCTCGTATACAGCAGGTAGAGGAGGTCCTCGGCATCCATCGGCTCCGGCTCGCACTCGGCCGGCTGGCCCTCGACGAGCTCGTGGTACCAGCGATCCCTGCCGCCCTCGAACGCATGATCGCCGCCCGTGCGCCGCACGGTCACGACGTGCTCGATCGTGGGGCACTCCTTCAGTGCCTCGTCGGCGTTCGCCTTCAACGGGACGATCGCCCCGCGCCGGTAGCCACCGTCGGCCGTGATCAGGACCTTGGCTCCGGCGTCGTTGATCCGGTCCCGCAGGGACTCGGCCGAGAAGCCGCCGAACACGACGGAGTGCGCCGCGCCGATCCTCGCGCACGCGAGCATCGCGACGGGGAGCTCGGGGATCATGCCGAGGTAGATCGCGACGCGGTCGCCCTTCGTGACGCTGAGCGATCGGAGCGCGTTCGCGAACCGCGAGACCTCCTCCAGGAGGTCCCGGTACGTGATCGTGCGCTCCTCGCCGGGCTCGCCCTCCCAGTAGTAGGCGACCTTGTCGCCGCCGCCCGCCTCCACGTGGCGGTCGAGGCAGTTGTACGAGGCGTTCAGCTGGCCGCCGGTGAACCACTTCACCCACGGGGGGGTCCACTCCATCACCGTCTCCCAGCGGCGGAACCATGAGAGCCGGTCGGCCTGCTCGGCCCAGAACCCCTCGGGATCGGCCTCGGCGCGCTCGTAGATCGAGGGGTCCTGGACGACGGCCCTCGAGGCGAACTCCTCGGGAGGCTCGAACACACGTTCCTCGGAAAGGAGCGCCTCGATGTTCCGATCGGCCTGGGCCATGGGTAATGCCCCTTTCATCGGCTGTGCAGGCACGCATCGTACGGCCCCCAGGCCCCGGCAGGCCATCCGGGAATAGGCACGCAGGTGCTTGCAACCGTGCCTGGGAGGCCCCAGCATCGTGCCTACGAGGCCGCCATGGAGGCGGCCTCGAACCCCGTCGGGGGAAGGAGGAACGAGTGGAGTACGAGGGGTACTGCGTGAAAGACCGCGAGAAGGTGAAGTTCGAGGGAACGGTGGTCGAGCTCAAGAATGGCCGCAAGGCCGCCCAGGGCACCTGCCCGAAGTGCGGCACGAAGGTCATGCGGATCCTGGGCAAGGCCGACGCCTAGGAGGGTGCGTCGTCGGAGACCGGCCCGTCCGGGCCGGCTCCACCTCTTCTCCGACCGAGGGGTGCCTAGCTCAGGCCGGAGAGGAGCTGCTCGGAGGTGAACATGGTCGGCCCGGCCGTGCGCTGGTGGCGTTCGGCGAGATCGGCGACCGTGGTGCGCTCGAACACCCCCTGGATCGCCCTCGCCACCTCGCCCCAGAACCCCTGGAGGCCGCACCGGGAGTCGGCGAAGCAGGTGTGGTCCGTGGGCTCGAGGCAGAACATCGGGTAGAGCTGGCCCTCGATCGCGTCCGCGATCTCGGCCACCGTGATATCCGCCGGGTCCCTGGCGAGGCGGCATCCGCCTCCCGCCCCGCGGAAGCTCTCGACCAGGCCGGCCTTGTGCAGGGCACCGAGCTGCTGCTCGAGGAACCGGGGGGGGATCTGCTGTGCCTGGGCGATCTCCCGGGCGGCAACGAGCCCCCCGCCCTCCCGGCGCATCGACAGCTCGATCATCGCCCTCATGGCGTACTCGAGCTTCTGCGAGATCTTCAGCACCGCGACCTCCCTGCACGGCAATCTAGGAACGGGCTCGGTCTCTGTCAACGGAGTTGACAGGCCCTGTCGATGAGCCCGGCGGCGGCCGAGGGGGACTGCCCCGAACGGGTGGTTCCGAGATGACTCGCTCGGGCCATTCCCTTGGAGGCGCGTTCGGCCGATACATGGGGAAGCTGAAGACCTACGGAGGAACCGTCGCATGCGGGTGCTGGTGATCGACGACGAGCCGGACGTGCTCATGCTCTGCCGGGTCAACCTGCAGCTGGCAGGGCACGAGGTCATCGAGGCGTCGAACGGCAAGACCGGGCTCGAACTGGCGCGCGACCTCGAGCCAGACGTCGTCGTGCTCGACGTCATGCTGCCGAAGGTGGACGGCCTGACCGTCCTCGCGGATCTGGCCGCCTCCGAAGCCACACGGCACACTCCCGTCATCATGCTGACGGCAAAGACCCAGCTCGAGGATCGCCGGAAGGCGTGGCGCGCGGGGTGCACGGAATACCTCACGAAGCCGTTCTCGCCGATCGAACTCGTGGAGCTCGTCGGCCGCGCGCGCGGGATGTCCTCGGAGGAGCGATCCGCACGCCGGGAGCGAGCGCTCGCCTCACTGGGGGTCTGACCGGCCACCTCTCCGACGACGGCAGGAGGATCGGACCCGGTTGCCCTCTCGGTACACTCGGTGTCCGTGCTCCCCATCGTTCCCGTTCAACCCAAGCACGTTTCGGACTACTCGGATGCCGCCGGCGACGAGGCCGTCGAACGTCTGCGCGCCGTGGCCGAACCCCTCCGCGGCCTGCGCGTCCTGCACGTGAGCAGCACGGCCTTCGGCGGGGGCGTCGCCGAGCTGCTCCACACGCAGGTTCCCCTCATGAACGACGTGGGCATCGAGACGGGTTGGGCGCTGATCGAGGGCTCCGATGCGTTCTTCGCCGTCACCAAGGCGATCCACAACGCCCTCCAGGGCGCCGAGACGCAGCTCGACGACGAGATGCGCATGACCTACCTCGAGCGCATCCGGGCGAACGCACCCGAGCTCCCACCCGGTTACGACGTCGTGATCATCCACGACCCGCAGCCGGCCGCGATCCTCGAGGTGCTCGAGGACACGGACGCCCGCAAGGGCCGATGGATCTGGCGCTGTCATATCGACCTCTCCGCCCCGTACCACCCCGTCTGGGAGTTCGTCGAGCCGGCCGTGAACCGGTTCGACGCGGCGATCTTCACGGCCGAGGAGTACGTCCAACCTGGCGTCACCGGGCCGGTGCTGGCGTTCATCCCTCCGTCGATCGACCCGCTCAGCCCCAAGAACGCGTCGATGAGCCAGGGCGCCTGGAGGGCCGTGATCGAGCCGTTCGGCGTCGACCCCGACCGGCCCCTGGTCACCCAGGTCTCTCGCTTCGACCCGTGGAAGGACCCGCTCGGCGTGATCGACGCGTTCCGGCTCGTCCGCAAGGAGGTCCCGACCGCCCAGCTCGTCATGGCCGGTTCGCTCGCACACGACGACCCGGAAGGCATCCGCTACCTCGACCTCACGAACGAGCATGCGGCCGCGGACCCGGACATCTACCTGTTCACCGACCTCGATGGCGTCGGCGACACGGCCGTGAACGCGTTCCAGCGCGCGAGCGACGTCGTCGTGCAGAAGTCGCTGCGCGAGGGGTTCGGCCTCGTCGTCGCCGAGGGGATGTGGAAGGGCAAGCCCGTGGTTGGCGGCGACGTGGGCGGGATCCGGCTGCAGATCGAGGAGGGCGTGTCCGGTTACCTCGTGGACGGGATCGTCGCCTGCGCGGATCGCGTGACCGAGCTGCTCCTCGATCCGGAGCGGCGCCGGGCGATGGGCGAGGCCGGGCGCGAGCGCGCCCGTGGGCGGTTCCTGTCCCTCCGCGAGCTCGAGGACACCCTCCGACTGATCACCGACCTCGAACGAGGCGAGTGACGTCGATGGCCGGCTCCTCCCCATGAACCACCCGCTGGTCGTGGCCTCGAACCGGGGCCCGCTCACCTTCGAGCGCAACGGGTCCGGAGCGCTGTCGGCTCGGCGCGGGTCGGGGGGGCTCGTGACCGCGCTGTCGGGGGCGCTCCTCGAAACCGAGGGCGTCTGGGTGGCCGCGGCGATGTCGGACGGCGACCGCGAGATGGTGGCGGCGTCCACTCGGGGTCGGATCGACCACACGGAGGGCGACGCGTCCTACCGGGTGCGGTACCTCGACATCCCGCCCGAGATCTACGACGGCTACTACAACGGCATCTCGAACGGCGTGCTGTGGTTCGCGCACCACTACCTCTGGGACACGGTGCGCTCCCCGTCGTTCGGCAAGGACGTCGAGCGATCCTGGGAGAGCTACGTCGACGTCAACCGTCGGTTCGCCCTCGCGATGCACGAAGAGGGCGAACGCCTCGGCGCCGACCCGGCGTTCCTCGTCCAGGACTACCACCTCTCGCTCGTGCCGCAGTTCCTGCGCGAGCTGCGACCGAACGCCCTCATCGCGCACTTCTCGCACACGTCGTTCTCGGGGCCGACCTACTTCCGGATGCTGCCGGCGACGATCCACGACCAGACGCTGCGGGGGCTGCTCGGCGCCGACGTCCTCGGCTTCCACTCGCCGAACTGGGCTGAGAACTTCCTCCTCTCCGCTCGGAGCCTGCCCGGGGTAAGGGTCGACCTCGCGCGCTCGCGGATCGTCACCGAGGGTCGGGAAGTAGCGGTGCGGATCCATCCGATCTCGGTCGACGGACGGGCGATGCGCGGATCGGTCGCCGTCCCGGAGATCCGTCAGCTCCGCCACGACCTCAACCGCTGGCGCGACAACAACCGGTTGATCCTGCGTGTCGACCGGCTCGAGCTCACGAAGAACATCGTCCGTGGGTTCCACGCGTACGAGCTATTCCTCCGGCGGAATCCGTCATGGATCGGCCGGGTCCGCTTCCTCGCGCTGCTCTCGCCGTCCCGCCAGGAGATCGCCGAGTACCAGGAGTACACGGAGTTGTGCCTCGCGGAGGCCGACCGCATCAACGAGGAGTTCGGCACCGCCGGGTGGGCTCCGATCGAGCTGCGTTTTCGCGACGATTACGAGGGCGCCCTCGCGGCCTACGGTCTGTACGACGTCCTGTTCGTCAACCCTGTGATCGACGGGATGAACCTCGTCGCGATGGAGGGGCCGCTGCTGAACCGGCGTGGCGGCGTGCTCGTCCTGTCGCGCAACGCGGGCGCGTACGGCCGCCTCGGCCGGTACGCGCTCGGCGTGAACCCGTTCGACATCGGCGAGATGGCAGATGCGCTCCAGGAGGCGCTCGAGATGCCGCAGGACGAGCGGACGCGCCGGGCGCGCGGGCTCTCGCGGCTCGTGCTCGCGAACCCACCCGCGCGGTGGGTCGGAGGGCAGCTCGAGGATCTCCGTCGGGCGCAGCGCCGGCGCCGCTAGAGCGTTCGGAGCGTCCGCACCAGGCCGGAGGGCCCCTCGACGACGAGGTCCGCAGCCGCCTCCAGTGCCGTCGGCGTCTCGTCGCCGTGGACGGCGATGCGGACGACGTGGACGCCGCCCTCCGCGAGGCGACCGAGCGCGGCGAACGCGTCCAGGTCCGCGTGGTCGTCCCCCGCGTAGAGCACCGCCTCGAGCTCGTGCTCGCGCGCGAGCCGCTCGACCGCGGCGCCCTTCATCGGACGCCCCGCCGGCACGAGCTCGACCACCATCTTGCCCTCGACGAGGTCGAACCCCGACGAGCTCGCCACCTGCTGCAGGGCCACGCGGAGGGCGGCCCGAGCGGCCGGCGGATCCGACGCCTGTCGGTAGTGCACGGCCACCGACGAGCCCTTGTCCTCAACCCACGCTTCGGGGACAACCCCCGCCGCGTCCACGACCGCCGGGAACGCGGCGCCGACGAGCTCGGACGCGTCGTCCTGTGAGCCGTAAAGGCCGAGGATCGACAGGTGCGGCGCATCGAGTAGGTCCGCGACCTCCTCGGCCCGGCGGCCCGTGACGATCGCGACGAGCCGGTAGCGTTCGCCAAGCCCGGCGAGCGTCTCCTGCACGCCCTCCACGGGCCTCGCGAGCTCGGGTCGCTCGACGATCTCCGACAACGTCCCGTCGAAGTCGAGGATGATCGCGCCCGAGGCCGCGCGTGCGCGGAGGGGATCGAGGTCAGTCAGCGGTAAGCGTGGCGTAGTCGTCGCCCAGGAAGATCGCGAGCTGCGCCGACCGGTCGATGTTCGCGGTCCCGGGCTCGAGCTGCGCGATCTCGACGTCGTCGAGGTCACCGAAGAACGACCTCGCCAGGTAGTCGGCCTCGATCTCGTCCTTGGGCGCGCGGTAGTAGATCGTGGTCACGGGGTAGGGGGCCGGCGCGTCGGCGGGATCCTGCACCGCGATGTACCCCTCCTCCTCGAGCGCGAGCTGCGTCTCACCGGCGAGGCCGCTCGCGCCCGCGCCGTTGAACACCGCGATCCGGACGCCGATCACCTGTGGGCTCGGCTCCGGCTCCTGGCCCGTCTCGGCGGTCGGTCCGGTGGGCTCGGTCTCGCCGGTCGGTCCGGTGACGTCCACCCCACCGTCGAGCGGCGCCGTGGGGCCGCCACCCGTCTCCACGGCCGGGAACGCCTGGTCGATCACGACGATGCCCCCGACCACGAGGGCGATGATGATGACGAAACGGAGCGTGCTGGCACCCAAGGAGAGGTAGAAACTCCTGTGCGTCGGCGGCTCGTGCTGGCCCATCCTACCCCAGCGTCAGGAGGGCAACCCCAGGCGACGCGAGAGGCGCTTGCGCCGCCGGGCTCCACGAAGGCGATGCAGGCGCCGCACGAGCATGGGGTCGTAACGCAGCGCATCCGGGAGGTCGATCGCGCGCATGAGCAGCTGGTGGTAGCGGGTGACCGAGATCCCGAACCGCTCCCTGATCCGCCGCTCCTTCGTTCCGGGCTCCTTCCACCACGACCGTTCGAAATCGAGGATCGCGCGGGTCCGCTCGTCGAGCTGGAGGTCCGGGCCGGACGGCTGCGCGCTCACCGGTCGAGCGTAGCGAGCCGCGCCGACGCTGCAAGCAACCCCGGCTATCCCGCCAGGGCCCGGACCTGACGGACCGCGACCGTCAACGCCGAGAGGTCGCCCGCCTCCTCGAGAGCGAGCCCGCGCATGAACCGGGCGAGCCTGGCGGTGACGTCCCCCCTGGCCTGCAGGTATGAGGCGACGGCGTCGTCCGGCGGCTGGTCCGGCCCGTGCGCGAGCGCCCGCTCGGCCACCTGGCGCCGCAGCAGGCGCAGGTCATCCTCGAGCGCCTGCAGCGCCCACCGATGCCAGCGGGTCGTCGCGGACACCTGGGCAACGCGTGCCTCGAGCCAGTCGATGTACGCGTGCTCGCCCACGAGGAAGAAGGCCGAGGTCACGTACTCGATCGACCGTCCCGTCGCCCTCGCGACGCTCGCGACGTTGGGGCCGTGCACGAGGAAGGGCTGGATCACGTGGCGGCGGGCGACGCCCTCGGGGATCCCACGGTCCATGAGCTGCCATGCGGCCCGCTCGCGTTCGCCGCGCCACGCGTCGGGAGCCCGGCTCGAGACCGCCTCCTCGAATGCCCGGATCGGATCGGCGTGCGCCTCGACCGCCCTGCCGAGCTGGCCCGGCACGTGTTGCAGGTACCAGCGCGCGGTGATCTCCACGAGCCGGTCGACGTCGCCCATCAGCTCGTCCAGGATCGAGGGTTCGAGGGCGCCCACGAGCAACTCGATCGCTTCCCATCGCTCGGGGGCCCGGGTCACGTCCCGGGCGATGCGGTATGCGCGGACCACGTCGGCCGCCTCGGCCCCGGTCTCGGTCACGAGGCGCGAGACGAAGGTGATGCCCTGGGAGTTCACCACGTCGTTGGCCACGAGCATCGCGACGAGCTCCCCGCGGAGCGGATGCTCGTTCAAGAGCGTCCCGAACCGCTCGACGACCTTCGATGGGAAGTACCCGCGGAGGTCCCGCTCCAGGTACTCGGAGTCCGGGAGCGACGAGCCGAGGATGGCGTCCGTCAGGCTCTGCTTCGCGTACGCAAGGAGCACCGCGAGCTCCGGTCTCGTCAAGGCCTTGCCGACGCGACGCCGTTCGGCCATCTCCTCGGCGTTCGGGAGCGCCTCGAGGTCCCGGTCGAGTCGTCCCTCGCCCTCGAGCGACACCATCAGATCCTCGTACGCCTCCATGTGGTCCCGCGAGAGCTCGGCCTCCTGCGACAGGATCTGCGCCTGCAGGAAGTTGTCGTAGAGCACGTGCCGCACCACGTCGCCCTCGACGCCCGACAGCAACGCGTTGCGTTGCTCGAGCGTCAGTTCGCCTCGCGACGTCGCGAGCCCGAGGAGGATCTTCAGGTTCACCTCGTGGTCGGAGGTATCCACCCCGGCGGAGTTGTCGATGAAATCGGTGTTGATCCGACCGCCGTGCTGCGCGAACTCGATCCGGCCGCGCTGCGTGAAGCCGAGGTTCCCGCCCTCGCCCACCACCCTGCAGCGCAGGTCGCGACCGTCGACCCGGACCTCGTCGTTGACGCGGTCGCCCACGTCCTCGTGGTCCTCCGTCGAGGCCTTCACGTACGTCCCGATGCCGCCGTTGTAGAGGAGGTCGACCGGCGCGCGCAGGCTGGCCGAGATCAGCTCGCCCGGGGTGAGCTCGGCGGCCTGGATGCCGAGCGCGAGACGGGCCTGCGGCGAGATCGGGATCGACTTGACCGTCCGCGGCCACACCCCGCCGCCCTCGGAGATCAGCGACCGGTCGTAGTCGTCCCAGGTCGACCCCGGCGCCCCGAACAGGCGGGTACGCTCCGCGTACCCGGTCCCGGGGTGTGGCGTCGGGTCGAGGAACACGTGCCGGTGGTCGAACGCCGCGACGAGGCAGATCTGGTCCGTGTACAGCATCCCGTTGCCGAACACGTCGCCCGACATGTCGCCGACGCCGGCGACGGTGAAGGGCGTCTTCTGGATGTCGATGTTCATTTCGCGGAAGTGGCGCTTGACGGCTTCCCAGGCGCCACGGGCGGTGATGCCCATCTTCTTGTGGTCGTAGCCGGCCGAACCGCCGGAGGCGAAGGCGTCGCCCAGCCAGAAGCCGTACTCGGCCGAGACCTCGTTGGCGATGTCCGAGAAGCTGGCCGTCCCTTTGTCGGCGGCGACGACGAGGTACGGATCGTCCTCGTCGAGCGTCACGACGCGCTCGGGGTGCACGACCTTCCCGTCCACGAGGTTGTCCGTCACGTCGAGCATGCTCCGGATGAAGGTCAGGTACTGGCGGACCCCTTCC
>DATFEU010000183.1:0-4723 GCA_035250725.1 Actinomycetota bacterium | reverse complement strand
TCCGCGTAGGCGAGCAGGAAGTCGCGCACGGTCGTCGGCCTGGCCTCCGATCCGAGGAACTGCCGCATCAGCCCGACCCGTCCATCGACCCTGATCGCCCCGGCGGCCGGTCGCTCCTCTCCCGCGATCAGCCGGAGGAGGGTGGACTTGCCGATCCCGTTCGCGCCGACGAGGCCGGCGTGCTCGCCCGCCGGCACGCGGAAGCTCACCCCCTCGAACAGCGTCCAGCCGCCCGGGAGGGCATAGCTCACATCGGAGAGCTCGATGAACCCCATGGCCGCATCACGCTAGCAGCCGGGGTCAGCCGGACCGGGCGCGAGCGGCGTGCTCGAGCGAGAGCTGGCCGCACGCGGCGTCGATGTCGCGCCCCCTCGTGTCGCGGACGGTCACGGGGACGCCGGCGTCGACAAGGATCGCCTCGAACGCTCGGATCCGCGAGGGAGCGCTCGGGCGGGACGGCCACCCGGGCGTCGGGTTGAGCGGGATCAGGTTCACGTGGGCGAACAGCCGGAGCGCGATCGGCGCCAGGCGCTCGGCCTGATCGTCCGAGTCGTTCGTTTCCCGGATCATCGCCCATTCGATCGAGGGCCGCCGGTGCGTCCGCGCGCGCCAGGCGTCGACGGCGTCCTGCAGCTCCGCGAGCGGCCAGAGGCGATTCACGGGCACGAGCTCGCTCCGGAGCGCGTCGTCGGCCGCGTGCAGGCTCACGGCGAGCCCCACCTGCGGGTACGCCTCGGCGAGCCGGCGGATCGCGGGCGCGACGCCGACCGTCGAGACCGTGATATGGCGGTCGCCGAGCCCCATCGGTCCCGTCAGCAGCCCGAGCGCCGCGAACGTGTGCCGCTCGTTCGCGAGTGGCTCGCCCATGCCCATGAAGACGACGTTCGAGAGGCGGCGCGGCGTGGACGCGGGCAACTCTGCCGTCACGCGCTTGGCCCAGAGCACCTGCGCGGCGATCTCGCCCGCGGTGAGGTTGTTCCGCAGCCCCATCTGGCCGGTCGCGCAGAAGCCGCATCCCATCGCGCACCCCGACTGCGTCGACACGCAGACCGTGACGCGGTCCCGGTAGCCCATGAGGACGACCTCGATGTCGTGACGGCCGCCGAGGCGCAGCAGCGCCTTCCGTGTCCGTCCGCGGTCGGCCTCCCGCTCCTCGAGCACCTCGATGCCGATCGGCAGCTCCGTCTCCAGACGCTCGCGGAGGGCCTTGGGGACATCGGGCATCCGGTCGTACGTCGCCGCGCGCTGCCAGAGCTGCCGGTGCACCTGCTTGGCCCGGAACGCCGGCTCGCCCAAGCTGGCCAGGCGCTCCGCGAGCTGCTCGAGCGACAGGTCGTACACGGTGGTCACCGGCCGAGCGTACCCTCGGCGGCTCCCGGGTCGGCCGGGCTGCTTGCCACACGGGCGCATCTGTCGCACGATGGGTGCACGGGAGAGAGGAGGTGGTCCTACTTGCATGAACCGCAGGAGACCCCCGAGGTGACTGGCTGCTGAGCCGTCCCTCGCGGGCCGGGGCCACCGCCCCGCCCGTGCGTGCCGGGCGACCGGCAGAATCCAACCAGCTCACCAACCTCATCGGTTCCGGTGTGGTCCATCGGACGAGCCGCTAGGGCCGAAGCATCGGTGAGGGGAAGCGCTTCGAACGGGTCGGACCCTTCGCGGGCCCGGCCCGTTCGCGTCTTGCGGACCGACTCCTGCTACCAGTAGCGCGCGGTCGCCATGAAGAACGCGGCGAGCGCCACGAACGTGAAGTTCACCTTCGCGAGCGTTCGCGCCTTCCCCTGCGTCGCCTGCAGCTCCTGCACGAGCTCGGGTGGCGGCTGGTCGCCAGCCTGCGCGATCTGCCCGCCGAGCGCGAGCGTCCGCTTGACCGTCGGCCTCGTGGCGAACCAACCGATGCCGAACGCGATCAGCGCCGAGATCGCGCCGAGCGTGATCGCGATGCCGTAGTTCGTATCGAGGAGGTCGCCCAGGCTCCCCGCCGTGTCGATGTTGTTCCAGTACAGGAATCCGCCCGCCACGATCGTGGTGGCCGCCAGCCCGAGCACCACGTCCAGGAGCTTCCGCGTGGCGAGGAGCTCGCGCATGAACGGACCGGCGGCCGGGCCGACCGCCTTCGCGGCCGGCTGGAGGAAGAAGACCATCAGGAAGATCGAGCCCCCCCAGGCGATCCCCCCGAGGATGTGCAGGAGCCGGAAGACGAGCATGTAGGTGCTGGCAGCGGTCACGGTTCCCTCCCTCCCTCGAGTGGCGACGATGCATCCTGCGCCGGAGAGCGTCGCGGGTCAACGCCGTAGGCTGATGCGGACGATGCGGAATCCGTTCGAGCAGATCCTGGAGGAGCGCGGCTCGGTCGTCCTCGACGGCGGCCTCGCCACCGAGCTCGAGCGGCGGGGCGCCGACCTGCGCGACCCGCTGTGGTCGGCGCGCGTCCTCGTCGAGGACCCGGACCGGATCCGCGACGTCCACGCCGCGTACTTCGAGGCCGGCGCCGACGTGGCGATCTCGTCGAGCTACCAGGCGACGTTCGAGGGTCTCGCGATCCGCGGACTGAGCGATGCCGACGCGTCGGCGCTCATGCGTCGGAGCGTCGAGCTCGCCCGTGAGGCCGATCCCGGCGGACACGTGATCGCCGCCTCGGTCGGTCCGTACGGCGCGATGCTCGGCAACGGCGCCGAGTACACCGGCGACTACGACCGCGGCGAGGACGAACTCGTCGCGTTCCACGTCCCCCGGTTGGAGGCGCTCGCCGGGGCCGCGCCCGACCTGTTCGCGATCGAGACGATCCCCTCGATCGTCGAGGCGCGGGCGCTCGTCCGGGCGCTCGAGCGCGTCCCCGATGTCCCGGCGTGGGTGAGCTTCAGCTGCCGGGACGGCGGCCACATCTGCGACGGGACGACGTTCGAGGAGGCCGTGGCGATCGCGGCCGGCTCGCCGAACGTGATCGCCGTCGGGATGAACTGCACGCCGCCGCTCCACGCCTCCGCGCTCGTCGAGATCGCCGCGGCCCGGACCGGCCTCCCGGTCGTCTGCTACCCGAACCGCGGCTCGTTCTGGGACCCGATGCGCAAGGCGTGGACGGACCCGCCTCGTCAGGACGCCCGGTCGCCGCTTCGCCCGCGCGCCTGGTACGAGGCCGGGGCCCGGCTGGTCGGCGGGTGCTGCGGCACCACGCCGGAGGACATCGCGGCCGTCGCCGCGGCACTCGCTCCGATCTGAGGGCCCGAGCCCGTTCGATGTTTTCCGATCCGACCGGCCCTCTGCCGCGAACATCTGTCGTGGGTGCTCGTTCGTCGTCGGGTGAGGGCTGACCGCTGGCCGCCGAACGCGCCGACGTGATGCCCGGGGTTCGTCTCCGGGTCGGCGACCTCGAGCTCGACCTGCTCTCCCGGCGTGCCCGCGTGGGAGAGCGGGTGGTCAAGCTCACCCCGCGGGAGTTCGAGCTGCTCGCGACCCTGATGCGCCACCAGGACCGGACCGTGGGACGCCGCGAGCTCCTCGCCTCGGTCTGGGCGATCGACTTCGACCCGAGGTCGAACCGCGTGGACGTGTACGTCCGGTACCTGCGCAACAAGCTCGGGGATGGGTGGATCGAGACCGTGCGCGGGGTCGGCTACCGGATCGCGCCCGCCTGAGGCGCCGAGCGCCGTCAGCCCGGGATCCGGCTCCTCGGCAGGAACCTCCCGTCCCCGGACCTGCCGTGGAACCGCCCGTCCTTCACGAGGACGCTGCCGCGCTGCAGCACGACCTCGGGCAGCCCGCGAACCTTCCTGCCCTCGTAGGGCGAGTAGTCCACGTTCATGTGGTGCGTGGTGGCCGAGATCTCGCGTTCGGCCTTCGGGTCGAACACCACGATGTCCGCGTCCGAGCCCGGCGCGATCGTCCCCTTCCGCGGGTAGAGGCCGAACATCTTCGCGGGCGCGGTCGCCACGACCTCGACGAACCGGTTGAGCCCGATGTGGCCAGCCCCGACGCCTTCGAACAGGAGCGTGAACCGGTCCTCGACAGACGGCAGGCCGTTCGGGATCTTCGAGAAGTCGTCCCTGCCCATGTCCTTCTGCCCGACGTAGTTGAACGGCGCGTGGTCGGTGGAGACCACCTGCAGGTCGTTGCCCTGCAGTCCCGTCCACAGCTCCTCCTGATGGTCGGCGCTGCGCAGCGGCGGCGAGCAGACGAACTTGGCCCCCTCGAACCCCGGCCGCCCGAGATCGTCGAGCGAGAGGTAGAGGTACTGGGGACACGTCTCCGCGTACGCGGCCTGGCCGCGGTCGCGCGCCTCGCGCACGGCGTTCAGCGCGTCCCGGGAGGACAGGTGCACGATGTACGCGGGAGCGCCGGCGAGCTCGGAGAGCTTGAAGGCGCGGTGCACGGCCTCGCCCTCCATCACCGAGGGCCTCGTGAGCCCGTGGTTCACGGGGTCGGTCTTCCCTTCGTCCAGGAACTGCCGGACGAGCACGTCGATCGGCCCGCCGTTCTCCGCGTGCATCATGATCAGCGCGCCCGAGTCCGCCGCCTGGCGCATCGCCCTGAAGATCGACGCGTCGTCGAGCATGAACACGCCCGGGTACGCCATGAACAGCTTGAACGAGGTCACGCCCTCGCCCACGAGCTCGTCCATCTCCTTCAGGACCTGGTCGTTCACCTCGCGCACGATCATGTGGAACCCGTAGTCGGTGGTCGCGCGCTTGGCCTTCTCGAACCAGCGGTCGAGGCCCTGGCGGAG
>DATFEU010000165.1:0-5552 GCA_035250725.1 Actinomycetota bacterium | reverse complement strand
ACGTCCTGGGGCTGGAACACGGTGCGCATCCCGCCGAGGTCGTCGAGATCGGCGCGGATGTCGTCCTCTTCCTGCGGCTCGGGGCCGAAGGTCTCCTGTTCGTCGTCGCCGTGCGGCTCTTCCATCACTCCACGTCCTCGTCCCGCAGGTCGAACGCCTTGAAGCCCTCCGCGAGCTCGTAGCCCGCCTGCTCGCCCACCTCGCGGGCGCGCTCGCGCACCCAATCCTCGGCGTCCTGCACGCCTTGGGATACGTGCTTGCGGAGCGCGTCGAACTTGGTCTCGAGCGTTTTCGAGATATCGACGAACGTATCGGCGTCCTCTGAGGAGAGCCAGAGGTTCGGGACCTCGAACGGCTCGAGCCCCTCGTCGAGCAGCTCGGGGAACTGCGGGCGGCTGGGCGCGTCGGGCATGACGGCGCACAGCGCGAGCAGTCCGGCCTGCTTGTGGTCCCAGTGGTTGATGTACCGGCGCTTGAACCACAGCTGCGAGGGATCGGGGGCGACGATCACCTCGGGGCGGACCGAGCGAACGACCCGGCACACGTCCCGCCGCGTGTCGAGGTCCACCTCGAGCTCGCCGTCGCGGTAGCCGAGGAAGCTGAGGCTCCGCACGCCGAGGACCTCTGCGGCCGCCCGCTGCTCGGCCTCGCGGATCGGGATCAGGCCCTCGCGGGTCACGCCGGGCTCGTTCGAGCCCGCGGAGCCGTCGGTGACCACGCAGTAGTGGACGTCGGTCCCTTCCTTCGCCCACGCCGCGATCGTGCCGCCGCACATGAACTCGGCGTCGTCGGGATGGGCGAAGATGACGAGCGCGCTCGCGAACCCCACGCTCGAAGCCTACCGCGGGGTGTCCGAAGCTCCGGCCGGACGGCGTTCCGCGCGCATCCGCAGACCGCCTCGGGGCCGGAGCGTGACCACCGGCTGGAGCCCGGGCGGTTCGTCCGAGGCCGTCCGGAACCGCCACCGTCGCGCGATCGTGGCGAGCACCAGGGTGCCCTCCATCAGCGCGAACGGCTCCCCGATGCACCGGCGGGGCCCGCCGCCGAACGGGACGTACGCGAACCGCGACCCTTCCGGCCGATCCGCCAGCCACCGTTCGGGCCGGAACGTCCCGGCGCCCGGCCACCACCGTTCATCGTGATGCAGGAGCCACGGAGAGACGACCACCACCGAGCCGTTCGGGATCGTGAACCCGCCGGCCGGGTGATCCGCGACGGCGTTGCGACCGATCGCCCACGCCGGCGGGCGGAGGCGGATCGACTCGTCGAGCACCGCGCGCGTGTACGCGAGCCGTGGGAGGTCCTCCACGGTCGGCCCGCCGTCCAGCGCACCGACCTCATCGTGCAGCCTCGACTCGGCGTCGGGGTTCAGCGCGAGCAGCCACCATGTCCAGGTGAGCGCGATCGACGTGGTCTCGTGGCCGGCGAGGAACAGCGTCAGCGCCTCGTCGCGGACCTGCTCGTCGCTCATCCCGACACCGTCCTCGCTCGCGCGCAGGAGCACCGAGAGCAGGTCATCGCCGGTCGTGCCCGTGGCGCGCCGCTCGGCGATCATCTCGGCGATCACGGCATCGAGGTCGGACTCGACGCGTCGGAACCGGCGCATCGTCGGCGACGGCATGCGCGTCAGCAACCGGAACAGCGGCGAGTACACCCGGTCGAACATCCCGAGCGTGTCGGTGAGCGCCCGCCGAACGGTCGCGCTCCGCTCCTCGTCGACGTCGGTGCCGAACAGCGTCTCGCCGACGACCGACAGCGTGAGCGCGGACATCTGCGCGTGCACGTCGAGCTCCTGACCGTCGTGCCACCGCTCGGCGGCACGTCGCGCGCCGCGCACCATCGCGTCGGCGTAGGACGCGATGCGGTCGTGATGGAACATGGGCTGGATCAGCCGGCGCTGCCTCCGGTGGTGCTCGCCCTCGCTCGTGAGCAGCGACTCGCCGAGCAGCATCTTGGCTGCCTGGATCGTCGGGCCCTTGTGGAACGCCCGGTGGTCGGTGACGAAGACGTCCCGCACCAGGTCGGGATGGTTGAGGAGGAACGCGTCCCGTCCGGGGATCCGGACGCGAACGAGGTCGCCGTAGTTCGCGAGCTCCTCGAGCACCCCGATCGGGTCGCGGCGGAACGCCCGAAGCGCGGCGAAGCGGGACCACCCGGGGCCCGGAGGAGCGGACACGGTCCTCACCCGGCCATCATCGGCCAGTCCCGCGGACGCGACCACGTACCCTGTGGCGCATGCCTGGGCTCCCCGACGGCTACTCGATCCGTCCCGCCACGATGAACGACGTCGACGCGGTCGCCGACGTGCTCGCGGCCGAGGACCTCACCATCACGGGCGAGGTCCTCTACGACGCCGACTTCGTCCGCTTCCAGTGGACCAAGCCTGGAGTCGATCTCGCGAAGGACGCGTGGGTGGTCGAATCGGGGCCGAGCGTGATCGGCCACGCGATCGCCATCCCCGACGGCGACGAGGTGGTCACGTCGTGGGGCGTCGTGCTCCCACGGCATCGCGGCGTCGGCGTCGGTCCGCCCTGCTCGACCTCGTCGAGGAGCGCGGCGCCGAGCGCCTCCACGACGGCGGCCGGCTGCAGCACTCGGTCACCGACAGCGACGTCGCGGGGGCGCAGATGGTGACGGCTCGGGGGTTCGAGCACGTGCGGTCGTTCCGGCACATGCAGATCGATCTCGACGGGCCGATCACGGTCCCGAGCCCACCGCCCGGGGTCGAGATCCGCACGATCGATCCCGAGCGCGACCTGCGATCGGTCCACTCGATCTTCGTCGAGGCGTTCCGCGACGAGTGGAACTACCGAGTGATCCCGTTCGAGGAGTGGCTCCAGATCGACGTCGAGGACGAGAGCTTCGACCCGAGCCTGTGGCTGCTCGCGACCGAGGGGACCGAGGCCGTCGGGCGCGCTTTCGGCCTCCATGGCGAGCGACCGGGGCTGGGTCGCGGAACTGGGGGTCAAGCCGGCCTGGCGCGGCCGCGGGATCGGCTCGGCGATGTTGCGTCGCTCGTTCACGTCGTTCGCCGAACGCGGCCTGTCCCGCGTGATGCTCAACGTCCATTCGGAGAACCCGACCGGGGCGGTGGGCGTCTACGAGCGCGTCGGGATGCGCGCCGTGCGTGGCTGGGACATCTACGAGAAGCCGCTGCCGGCGGCCTGAGCCGCTAGGAGGATGCCGGCCGGTACGCCAGCCGCACGACGCCGGAGCCGAACGTCGTCGCGCCGATCAGTTCGAGGCGGATCGGCCCGACGCCGTCGAAGATCCGCGGCCCGGCGGGCCACAGGGCCGGGCTCACCCAGAACCAGAACTCGTCGATGAGGCCCGCGCTGATGAGGGCCTGGGTCAGCTCGCCGGCCCCGACGGCCACGAGCGTCCGGTCGTGTCGCTCCTTCAGGGCGGGCACGCTCGTGGCCAGATCACCTTCGATCAAGGTGGCGTTCCACTCCAGCGGCGCGCTCAGGGTCCGGGACGCCACGTACTTGAGCATGCTGTTCATCTGGGCCGCGAACACCCCCATGTTCGGGTCGTCTTCGAGCGTCGGCCAGACCGCCGCCAGTCCCTCGTAGACCTTGCGCCCCAGCACCATCGCGTCGGCCGACAGGAACTGCTCCAGCGCGACCTGGTTGCTGTCGGGGTCCAGCACCAGCCATCCATCGGGCTCCGCCGAGGGCGCCTCGAACGCGCCGTTCACGGTCATGGCGTTGTTGACGACCAGTCGTCCCATCGTAAGCCTCCTCCTCCTCGAGCTGGGCCTCCGCCCTGCGACGGGCTGGTTCCCTCACTCCGGGTCGTCGAACCGCACCGACGCGAGCTGCCACTCGGCCCGTTCGATGCATCCCGCGAGCCACTCGGCCTCCTGCGGTCCGCGCTCGTCCTCCCGTGGAAAGGCGAACTGGTTCAACGTCTCGTCCGAGCCGAACTGGATCCCCTTCGTCGCCAAGTACTCGCCCACCGCGAACTCCCACGAGAAGAGCGCCGTGCCGTCCCCGAACGCCTGCACCGAGTACGTGAGGAAGCGGTTCGGGCTGGCGAGGAACGCCTCGACGCCTCGCGGACTCCGCTCCGTGCTGCGCGAGAACCCGTAGCGACCGAGCGCATGCTCGAAGTCCACCCGCCGAGCCTATCCGGACGAAGGCGATCGGCGTGAGGATGTCCGTACGTCTGGGTCGGAGCGTGCCGCCGCACGGAGGTGAGGGAAGATGGCCACACCGTGGTTCAAGGTCGGCCTCCGGGTCGAGGACGTGAACGCCGCCGCGTCGTTCTACGGCGGCCTGGGCTTCGAGCGCGTCGGCGCCGTGCCGAACGAACGGGGAGATCCCGTCCTCGTGATCCTGCACAAGGGCGAGGTGAACCTGATCGTGGACGCGCTCGTCGGGCTCCCGTTCCCCGACACCGCGCGGGAGCGGAGGATCCGGCGAGGTCCGCGCGGACTCGGCGTAGCCATCGGGCTCGTGGTCGACGACCTCGATGCCGTGCTCGGCTACTGCACGGACGCGGGGTGCGAGATCGTCTCCGAACCGGAGGACACGCCGTGGGGCGACCGCGTCTTCTCGTGCCTGGATCCGTTCGGCTACGAGTGGGAGATCTCCGTCCCGCTCGAGGACGTGGCGAGCGAGAACGCGTTCGACGAGACGAGCGGACGCTGGTTCGACCGGCCCGAGACGTAGCCCCCTCGACCTACTCGGACGCGATGACCTCCAGGTGCGGGAGCTCTTGCGGCACGCCAGCGGCCGCGGTCCGTCCACGGGCCACGGAGGCCCGGGCCTTGCCCAGTCCCGAACGGAGGTCGTCGGCGCCGTTGCTCACCATCGTCGCTGCCTTCGCGATCTTGTTCTCGAGCACGGACTCCATCGCGTCGAGCAGCGACGCCACCTCCGCGAGCGCGGCCTGCGCGTCGCCGGCGTCGCCGAACCGACCCGCGAGGCTGTAGAGGAACAGCAGGACGGGCATCGCGGTCGAGTACGGCACCACGACCACGCCGCGCGCGAACGCGTCGGCGTGCGCCCGGCGAAGCACCCCGTACGCCGCGTCCGGTACCGCCGCCACCGCGACCGGCGCGGTGAGCGCCGGATCCAGGTACTGCGCGACCTCGCGTGCGCGGATCGTCACCTGACGCTCGACCTCGCGGGCCCGCGTCTCGCGCTCGTCGGGATCGGTCGCGGCCTCGAGCGCCTCGAGCTCGGCGAGCGCCGTCCACTTCGAGTCGATCGGCAGCCGCCGCCCGTCGGGCAGCAGCAGCCCAAACTCGACCACGCGGCCGTTCACCCGAAGGTCGGTCACGAGCAGCCCGGGCGGCAGCTGCGACAGGTGGTCGCGCAGGACGTTCTCGCCGCCGCGCCCCCGCGAACCCCCGCCGGCCAGGACCGAGGACAGCCGGCGTACGACCTCCCACGACTCGCGGTCGCGGACCTGCCGTTCCTCCTCGCGGACCGTGAGCGTCTCGAGCGCGCGACGCGCGCCCGCCAGCTCGCTCCGGACCTGCTCGGCCGAGCCGTCGCGCACCGCGGCCGAGTCGGCGAGCCGCCGCAGCTCGGCCGCCTGGA
>DATFEU010000158.1:0-2234 GCA_035250725.1 Actinomycetota bacterium | reverse complement strand
GGCGGGGTTCCGGTTCCTCCGCCACGACCGCGTCCTGCGGACCCTCCTGCTCGCGTGGGTGGTGTTCATCTCCGGCATGGGGATGTCGATGGTTGCCGACGCGCCGCTCGCGCTGGAGTTCGAGGCCGGGGCGTTCGGGTTTGGGATGCTCGTCACGGCGTGGGGCGGCGGCACCGTCGTGGGCTCGCTGATCGCCCGCCGGATGGGCGAGGGGCGGGAGGGCGTCTGGCTCGTGAACGCCGGGATCGTGATCGCGGCGATGGGGATCGGGATCGGGCTGTCACCGTGGTTCCCCCTGATCGTCGCGTTCCTGTTCGTCTTCGGGGTCGCCGACGGGACGACGTTCGTGGCCGAGACGAACCTGCGCCAACGCAGGGCGCCCGACTCGGTCCGGAGCCGGGTCACGGCAGCGTTCATGGGGATGCTCCACCTGATGCTGGCCCTCTCGTACGTCTTCGCGGCATTCGTCGTCCCGTGGATCGGGCCGCAGCCGACGTACGCGGTCGGCGGTGTCACCGCCGGGTTGGCGGTGTTCGTGCTGATCCGGATGAAGCGGTACCTCGCGCTCGAGGAAGGCGCGCCGCTCCAGGAAGTGACGGGATCGTGACGGCGGCGAAGCGGGAGCGGACCGCGACGCCGCCGCGGACGGCCGTGCGCCGGCTCGCGTTCGGGCGGGCGATCTCGGTGGCGGGCACGTTCGCGGCCGGGACCGCGCTGACGTTCACGATCTATCGGGAGACGGAGTCCACCGCCTGGATCTCCGCGACGCTGTTGCTCACGTGGGCCGTGATCGGCTTCTTCAGCCCGCTGGCGGGTGCGCTGGGCGACCGGTTCGACCGGCGGCGGGTGATGATCGTGAGCGAGTCGGCCTCGGCGTTGTGCTGGCTCGCGATGCCGCTCGTGGCCGATTCGCCCGCAGGGCTGCTCGCCGTCGCGTTCGTCTCGTCCGTGGTCGAGGTGCCGTACTACCCGGCCTCCTCCGCCGCGATCCCCAACGTCGCCGGGGAGGAGCACCTGTCCTGGGCCAACAGCCTGGTGGCGGTCGGCCGCTACGTCGGCCTGACCTTCGGGCCGATCGTCGGCGGGTTGCTGGTGGGCGTGATCGGCCCCGAGTGGGTGTTCGTCGCGAACGGGGTGTCGTACCTGGGTTCGGTCGCGCTCACCTGGAGCGTTCGGGCGGACTTCGCCGACCCCGAACGGGACGAGGCGGAGGCCGAGGACTACCGCGGGGTGCTCGCCGGGTTCCGGTTCGTTTGGGCGGATCGCGTCCTCCGTCGGCTCGGGCTCTCGTTCATGGTGTTCATCGTGGGCATGGCCACGACGCTCGTGGCCGACCCCGTGCTCGCCGACGCGTTCGGGATGGGCGCGCTCGGCTTCGGCCTGATCAGCGCGATGTGGGGAGCCGGCACGATCGCGGGCGCGTGGGTCGGCCGCCGGATCACGGAGGAGAGCGAGGGGCGGTGGATGCTCTGGTGCAGCATCCTCGTGGCGCTCACGGGGTTCGGCGTTGCGCTGTCGCCGTGGTTCGGGCTCGTGCTGTTCTGGATGTTCGCGTTCGGCGCGACCGACGGGCCGACCCAGGTGATCGAGCAGAACCTGCTCCAGCGGCGGAGCCCCGACGCGGTTCGGAGCCGGGTCATGGGGGCGTGGGAGACGCTGTTGCACGGCTCCCTGGTCGTGGCGCTCGTCGCCGGCGCCTGGATCGTCTCGGCGCTCGGGCCGAAGGGCGCGTACGCGATCGGCGGGGTGACCGGCCTGATCGGCGCCGCGCTCCTGCTGCCCTTCCTGACGTGGCTCCCCGAACGCAAGGCCGACGTCGGCACCGTCGAAGAGCTCGAGGTAGCACGGTTGGTGCCCTTCGACGCGCCGGAGTAGCCGGCGCGTTGGTCGCTCGGTGACTTGAACGGCCGTTCAATCCTGTGATTCGATGACGGTCCCGTGCGACCGGACAACACGTACGACGCGATCGTGATCGGGGGAGGCCACAACGGCCTTGTGGCCGCCGCCTACCTCGCGAGGGCCGGTGCCCGGGTCGTCGTCTGCGAGGCGCGTTCGAAGACCGGCGGGGCCGCGGCGACCGACCGGCCGTGGCCAGACCACCCGCAGTTCGGCGTGACGACGCTCTCCTACGTGATGAGCCTCATGCCGGACACGATCGTCCGCGATCTCCGGCTCGCGCGGCACGGGTACCGCGTCCATCCGGTGGGGCCGTACGTCGTGCCGTTCCCCGACGG
>DATFEU010000157.1:0-2332 GCA_035250725.1 Actinomycetota bacterium | reverse complement strand
AGCCGACCGAGTTCATATGCTCGAACTGCTTCCTGGTGAAGCACCGGAGCCAGCTGAAGGACAAGGCGAAGGTGCTCTGCCGGGACTGCGCCTGAGCCCATCCCGGCTCCGGCTGCCGATCGCGCTGCTCGTGGCCGCGGCATCCGGTGCCCTCCTCTCGCTCTCGCTACCCCCGGCTTCGTTCTGGCCCCTCGTGTTCGTCGCGCCCGTGCCCTTCCTGTGGCTGCTCCGCGGCTCGAGGCCGGGGCGGGCGGCCCTGTGCGGCCTGGTGTTCGGGTTCGTGTACTTCGGGGCGCTCCTGTACTGGATCGCGCTGTTCGGTGAGCTCGCCTGGTTGTCGTTGGTCGCGATGTCGGCCGGCTACATGGCCCTGTTCGGCGCCCTCGCGCCGGCGCTCTGGCGGCCCGAGCACCCGATCCTCGGCACGATCGGGCTCGCCGCCCTCTGGACCGTGATCGAGTGGGTGCGCGGGGCATTTCCCCTCGGCGGGTTCGCCTGGGGCCAGCTCGGCTCCACGCAGGTGGATGCCCCGGCGTTGCCGCTCGCCTCGGTCGCCGGCGTGTGGGGCTTGTCGTTCGTCGTCCTGCTGACATCCGGCCTCCTGCTGCTGGCGATCGAACGGTGGGGGAGCGGCCGGCAGGGCCGCGCCCTGGGGCTCGCGGGAGCGGCGCTCGCCCTCGTGATGCTCCCCGCCGCCGTCCCGCTCCCCGAGCCCGAGGGCCCGAGGATCCACGTCGCGGCGATCCAGGTGGACGTGAGCTCCGTCGAGCACCTCGTTGGCGCGGAGGAGGACGCCGCGGTCGCACGCCTGAACGCCGAACGTCACCGGGGCCTGGGCGAGGACCCGCCGGAGCTCGTCGTCTGGGGTGAGGGAGCTCTCGATCCTGGCGTCACGGGCGACCCGACGCTGATGGCGGAGGTGAGCGACGTGATCAGACGGGTGGGCACCCCGACGATCGCGGGCGCGGTCGTGGACGATCCCGACGGCCGCCAGTACACGTCGACGCTCGCCTTCGACGGGAGCGGGGCGATCGTGGACCGCTACGACAAGCTGAAGCTCGTGCCGTTCGGCGAGTACGTCCCGTTCCGAGACAGCCTCGACTGGATCTCCGCCACCCGGCAGATCGAGGTCGACCGGTCGCCCGGCGCCGAGGTCTCGTTGATCTCGCTCCCCGGCCTCCCGGCGATCGGGACGCCGATCTGCTACGAGAACAGCTTCCCGGCGATCGACCGGGAGATGGTCCGCCAGGGCGCCGGCTTCCTGGTCCTCACGATCAACAACGCGTCCTACGACCGGACGGCGGCCTCCGAACAGCACCTGCAGATGAGCCGGCTCCGGGCCGTCGAGAACGGGCGATGGGTGGTGCATGCGGCGGTCTCCGGCATCAGCGCGTTCATCGATCCGGAGGGCCGGGTGGTGGCCTCGGCGGGGCTGTTCGAACCCGCCACGTTGCGGCGGGCGGTCGTGTCCTCCTCGCAGACCACGCCGTACACGCGGTTCGGCGACTGGGTTCCCTGGGCGTCGATCGTGACGGTGCTCGGGGTGCTCGCGATCCCTCGCGGGCGGCGCCGGCAGGCGCGGAGGCCCGAACCGCTGCCGGAGCGTCCGAGGACGCTCGTGATCCTCCCGACGTACGAGGAGCGGGAGACGATCGGGACGGTGCTCGACGGGCTCGCGGCGCTCGATCGAGACCTCGACGTCCTGGTGGTGGACGACGGCTCGCCCGACGGGACGGCGGAGATCGTGCGGGAACGGGCCGAACCCGATCCGCGCCTGCGCCTGGTGGAGCGACCCAGCAAGTCGGGGCTCGCGAGCGCGTACGCGGTCGGGTTCGAGCGCGCGATGACCGAGGGGTACGACGTCGCCGTCGAGATGGACTCGGACCTGTCGCACGACCCGGAGGAGCTCCCGCGACTGCTGGACACGGTGGCCCAACACGACGACGTCGTCATCGGGAGCCGTTACGTGCCGGGCGGCTCCGTCACGAACTGGAGTCGCCCTCGGCTGCTGCTGTCCAAGGGGGGAAATCGGTACGCGAGGCTCTGTCTCGGCATCCCCCTCAAGGACGCCACGAGCGGGTTCCGCGCCTACCGGACCCCCGCGCTCCGAGAGATCCTGGTCACCCCGGTTACCTCCGACGGCTACGGGTTCCAGATCGAGCTCGTGTACCGGGCCTGGAACCTTGGCCTGTCCGTGGGGGAAGCCCCCATCACGTTCCGCGAACGTGAGCACGGAAGGTCGAAGATCAGCAGGCGCATCGTCGTGGAAGCACTCTGGCTCGTCACCAGGTGGGGGTTCAGGGCGCGGTTCCGGCCCGATCCGAACCCCGCG
>DATFEU010000142.1:0-4263 GCA_035250725.1 Actinomycetota bacterium | reverse complement strand
CTCTCGGCGATCCGCTGGATCGATCTCCACACGAGTCTGTCCAGCCCCTGTTCCTGGTGCCGCCACTCCGAGTTCATCCACACCGAGGTCGGACCTTGCCTGTTCAGCGAGTGCAACTGCCCACGCTTCCTCCTAAGGGTCGAACTCACGCCGCAAGCCGAGGCCGACGTCTAGATCATCGATCAGGCGCGTGCTGGATCCGCCGCACCCGGGTCTCAGCAGTCCTCCGCGGATCCAGGCGGCGAGCGGTGACAAGCTTCGGCTGGAATCAGGGCTCACGGTGACGGATGCGAGCCTCATTCGCCCACAAGGGCCGGGCCGATCGCGCTGACGAACTCGTGCATCCGGCGTCCGGTTGCGGTCGCCAGGACCTCCAGGTCGCCTTCCCGGAGCAAGATCGTATCGGCCACGTCTTGATCGCGGAGTAAGAAGACGTTGCGGATGAAGCCTTCCAGGATGGCAGGTTCAACACCATGGATGCCCTTCAGGCTTCGAACGTCGATCCGAAGAGGCGGCCGACCTTCGACCCGTCGGAGCACATCAGCCAGCAAACGTGCGGGTGAAAAGTTGTAGATGAGCGTGAGTCGGCAGAAGCGCTCCACTGAAACAGCACGCTCAGCTCGCTCGTAGCTCGCCAGCGTTGATGGCTTGAGTGCTCCAGCACTGGCGCGATCCACGTCGTCGAGTGTCAGATCGCGTGCCCATCGCGTGCGGCGGAGAGCTGCCCCCACTTCTTCGGCTATCGTGTCGAACATGACCCCTCTCAAGTGTGCTCGCGGGATGGAGCGGGCTCCCATCTTCGAACATTCGATCCGCCGAGTGAATCACCCCGCACGATGATCTCGGCGCCGGGACAGCGGGCGCATCAGGAGCCAGCGCTCACGGCGAGCGCGTCCCCCTGATCAGGGAGTTCAACGCTTTGGCCCGACCCGGAGCCAGCTCCTCCGCCGGTCCGGGGGTGCATCTCGGGCTACAGATCAATCCCCTCGCTCGAGGATCGCTTTGGGTTCGGACCCCTCCTCGAGGCGCGTCGTGATCCGCTCGGCGAAGCGGAATCCCTGGCGATGCGGTCCCGGTGCCATGGGTTGGTTCTCGGGGCCATCGAGGTACCTCCTCATCCCGTTGGCGAACCGGATGCCTTCCAAATGGTTGTCCGTCAGCATCTCGCCATGGACCTCCCTCGCAGCCAGAACGTCGCGGGCCATCGATAACAGCGCTGGATGGTCGAGCGTTCCCGCGTCCCGATGCTCGTCGCCAGGGATCTCGACGTGACGTAGACGAACTGGGATCCCAGACCTCGTGGCGTCGGTCGTGCCGTGTCACGATCGCCGGGAGTTGATCGAGTCGGATCGGCCACCGATCGGGCGCACGGCAGTCGCGACGAAGCGACGGCGATGCTGGAACGCCATGAGCGCGATCTTGCCATGGAGCCCGTGGCCTGGACCGCGATCACGCTGCTCGCGGCGACCCTCGTTGGGAGCTTCTACGTCGGCAACCGGAGAAGTCCTGGACGGGCGTATCGGCTCCATTGAACGTTCGGATCGATGCTCAGGGGCGCCGACCTCGGCGGACGCATCCTCGTGCGAAGCGCCGACCTCGGTGCTCGTATCGACGGGCTAAGCACGCGGATCGACGCCTAGCGTGCAGATCTCGATGCTCGGATCGACGCGTTGAGCGGGAGAATCGGACCAGCACCTCCGGCGCCACGCGAGCTGAGCCCCCTGTCTTGCCCCTCGGTCGGGTTCGGAAGGATCAGCATGCGCGTTGGTGATCAGGCCTCTCCCGGATCTGGCCCCGGGAGTACGAGGATCGCGTTCGTGATCGCCCGCTCGTGCCCGTCCGAGGGCCGGTTCACGACGTCGCCCTTCACGACCATCTCGGACGAGCCTCCGCCGTCGAGGTTCATGGCGGTCACGGCGCCGAGGTCCCTCAGGATGCGGGCGAACTCGAACATCGTCGCCCCCCTCGACCACCTCGGCTGGCGGCCGTCCACGACCACGAGGAGGATCTCCCCGCTCGCCGTGACGCCGACGCCCGTCCTGGGGTGTCGCCCGCACGCGGAGTTGCAGATGCCGACGAGGTCGCCGTCACGGAGCAGCAGCGGTGCGCCGCCCACCACGTCGAACACGTTCGACCAGCCGATCGTCCAATGCAGCCGGACGGTCGTGCCGGGCTGGAGCGCCAGCAGCTCGACCGCCTCGTCGGTCGCCGGCGCCGCCGAGATCACGACGCCGCCGCTGCGCGCGAGCGGTTCGGCGAAGCACCCGACGACGTCGACGACGTACTGGCGGTCCACGCCGTCGGGTTCGGCCGGGGTGGGCGGGCCCTGCGGCAGCAGCCGTGCGTTGCACGCGAAGCGGGGAGGCGGCTCGAGGGTCCCACCGAGCGGCGAGAAGCCGACGAGCTCGCCCGGCGCGGGGTCGCCCTGGTTCCACCGTTCGAGCGTGAACTCCCGCCCGCTCGAGGTGTCGGTGATCGTGACGTCTAGCCGGGGGTTGCCGAACAGCACGGTCGACTCGTCCCGGGTGACCGCGAACGCCGTTCCGAACGCGTTGGACGTGCGGAGGAGTTCGCCGTCCTGCGCGAACGGGTGGACCGGGCTCCCGGGGCCAAGGTCGCCGTAGTCGCCGTTCACACCCGCCAGCGCGCCCGCGCTCCCTACGATGTCGGTCAGGCGCCTCCGGGACGGCAGCGCCGCGTCGGCGATGGTGGTGTCGAGCGTGATGGCCTTCGAGAGGTCGAGCCTCAGCACGAACGTCCGGAGCGGCACCTGGCGCCGGACGATCTTCATGTACCGGACCCCGGGGGCGATCTTGCGCGTCTTCACGATCGGCGCCCGAGCGGTTCGATCCTCCCCGTCGCCGGCCTGCGCGCCCGTCACGGAGAGCACGAGCGCGAAGCACAGCGTGACCGCCGAGAGCACGGGGAGGTGTCTGATAGCTATCGGAGGTTTCATCTCACCACACCTGAGAGGCAGACCGTGAATCCTAGAGGGGACCCGTGAGGAAGACCACCCTCGGCGCCGTGGCCGTCGCGATCCTCGTAGCGCTCGTCCCCGCACCCGCAGACGGCAGCCCGGCATCTGGGCCTCGGGCAAAGGGCAGATCGTGTTCCGTTCGGAGTGGGCGGGAGAGCCCGGTCTGTTCGCGATGGATCCCGCCGGCTCGAGCCTGACGAACCTCACCCAGGCGTCCGGGCCGGCCGACCTGAGCAGGCGTGGTCGCCCGACGGCGGCCGGATCGCGTTCCCTCATCGATTCCACGCTGGTGGCCGCGGCGGCCTGTTCGTGATGACGGCGGGAGGATCCGGCCGCTCGCGGCTCACGTCGACCCAGGTCGCCGGACGCGATCCGGCATGGTCGCCAACCGGAACCCCGATCGCGTACTTCGCCGGGTGAGCCCCAACGGGCGTACCGTATCTTCGTCGTCCGAGTGGACGGCTCCGACCGGACGCGGCTCACCGATCAGGCGGCCGAGTCGGCGGGATCGCGGTGAGGTCTGGGTTGGCGCCCTGCTTGTCGACTGAGGCTAGGAGCGAGACCTCGTTCAGCTGGCGCCAGCCGTCCGAACCATCAATCGATTGACCTTCCCACGCCGACGACGCGTGCTAGCGGTGTACGTAACCACCGAGAGCGTTTCCCCTGCTAGTCGGGCCGCCCGGATTCGAACCGGCGACCTTCTGACCCCCAGCTATCCCCGACTCAACGGTGTGCTTGGTCCCCGGCCACGCATGAAGGACGACGAGCGAGTGACGCCAAGTTATGCGGTGGTGAACACTCGACCTCGCACGCGGCCCGTAGCGCCGGTGAACCCTCGACCAGCCCTTGAGACTCCCGACGGGAGCACGAGTTTGATGTCGGAGTACCTGTGGATAGTCCCAACGGGTGACGACCGTAGGTCCATCGTGCGACATGACCGGCGGCGGCCGCGATGGTACCTAAGGGCGTTCCATAGAGAAGTGAGTTACGACCGTCCACGGGGAGCAAGCGAGTCAGTGTCGATCCTCGAACGTTCCGCCTTGTCACCGCCTCCGGCCGCCGACGGAAGCCCGCCCAGCGACCGGCTCCGCGTGATCACGGCCGGCAGTGTCGGCAACGTGGAGTCTCGACTCGGGGCCAGTGGGTTCGACGTCGTCGCGGTCGCGCGCACGGAGGACGCGCTCATCGATGCGGTGTCGGTCGACAAGCCGGACGCGATCATCGTCGAGGCCGACCTCTGCGCCTCGCTCGAGCAGGTTCGAGATCTAGCACCGAATGCCGTGCTC
>DATFEU010000200.1:0-7696 GCA_035250725.1 Actinomycetota bacterium | reverse complement strand
GTCGACGATCGAGCAGCGCCCGTCACGGGACGACGCGCTCCTCGGCGCGGCACCGGTCCTGATCGTGCCGTGGCTGAGCTTCGAGGCCGAGCGGCCCTATCCCGACGACGATCGGCGGCACGCGGAGCGAGAGCGGTTCGTGCTCTCGGCGGGCGCCGCGATCCAGAACCTCCGGCTCGCGCTGGACGCGCAGGGCGTGGCCTCCTGTTGGGTGTCGTCCTCGCTGTTCTGTCAGGAGGAGTCGCGGGCTGTCCTCGGGATGGGCGAGACGTGGTACGCGATGGGAACCGTGGCGGCCGGCCCGATGTCGTCGGGGGCCGCGGCATCGCCGCGGCCCCCGCTCGACCTCTCGGACCACCTGAGGATCGTCGAGTGAACGCCCCTCAGATCACCCCGTGGATGAAGTACCAGGCGAAGATCGCCGCCACGGCGTACAGCAGCGGGTGGACCTCACGCCACTTGCCCCGCAGGATCGCGATCACGACGTAGGAGAGGAACCCCGCGCCCACGCCGTTCGTGATGCTGTACGTGAACGGCATCATCAGGATCGTCAGCAGCGCCGGGATGCCGATGCCCGGGTCGGACCACGAGATGTCCTTGACCAGCACCATCATGAAGTACCCGACGAGCACGAGCGCGGGCGCCGTCGCCTCCGGCGGGATCACCCCCGCGATCGGCGAGAAGAACATCGCGAGCAGGAACAGCACGCCCACCACGACGGCGACGAGCCCGGTCCGACCGCCGTCGGAGATGCCCGAGGCGCTCTCGATGTACGTGGTGTTCGAGGACGACGAGGTCGCGCCGCCCGCGACGGCGGCGAGCGAGTCGACCAGCAGGACCCGCTTCATCCCGGGGAGCCGGCCCTTGTCGTCGAGCATCTTGGCCTCGCCGCCCAGGCCGATCACGGTGCCCACCGTGTCGAAGAAGTCCGACAGCATCACGGAGATCACGGCCGCCGCCGCCGCAGCGAACCCGAGCACCGAGATGAAGTCGAAGGAGAAGTCTCCGACGAGCCCGAAGTCGGGCGTGTCGACGACCCCGTCGGGGATCGACGCGATCCCGTTCGGCCAGATCGCGAGGTCGTTGATCTCGTTCACGATGATCGCGAACACGGTCGAGACCAGGATGCCGATCAGCAACGCCCCCTTGACCTTGCGGGCGACGAGCGCCGCACTGAGCGCGAGCCCGACCACGAAGACGGCGATCGGCCACGCGGTGAGCTCGGGGGCGAGCGAGAGCGGCGTGGCGCCCGTGTTGGTCACGACGCCGGCGTTCACCAGACCGATCAGCGCGATGAACGCCCCGATCCCGATCCCGATCGCGCGCTTCAGGTCCATCGGGATCGCGTTGATGATCGCCTCGCGAACGCCCGTGAGGACGAGGACCGTGATGAGGAGGCCCTCGACGACGATCACGCCCATCGCCTGGGGGAACGACAGGCCGGCCCCGACCACGAGGCCGAAGGCGACGAACGCGTTCAGCCCCAGGCCGGCGGCGAGCGCGAACGGGTACCTCCCGACGACCCCCATGAGGATCGTCATCACCCCGGCGGTGAGCGCCGTGACCGTCAGGACCTGGGGGAAGGGCAGCCCGATCGGCTCCAGGTCGGGGATCCCGATGAACCCGAGGATCGTGGGGTTCACGAACAGGATGTAGGCCATCGTCAGCCAGGTGGTCAGGCCCGCCAGGATCTCGGTGCGGACCGTCGATCCGCGCTCGGAGATCTTGAAGAAGCGGTCCAGCCCGCTGGGCGGCGCCGATCCGACGTGCACGACGTTGCTGGTGTCGGTGTCGGCCATCCCTCCCCTCCTTTCGGCCCGGCGGCCCGCCGGGACCCTCGGAGCCGGTCGCCCGGCCCACGGCAGGGAAGTCGCCAGCAGCATAGGAAGGCCCCCTGCCCGGCGCAAGACGTCGATGAGCACCGGCGCGCGGCCCGCTCAGATGGCCCGGACCTCGATATCCTTTCGGGTCCACCGCCCGGGGAGCCCGACGAGAGAGCGCATGTCGAAGACACCCGAGAACCAGCGTGCGACGAAGGCCGAGCGCAAAGAGCAGGCCCGCCGAGAGCGGCTCGAGCTGCAGCGCAAAGCTGCCCGGAGCCGGCGCGATCGCCGGATCGTCGTGATCGGCCTCGCCGTGATCGTCGCCGGGGTCGCGGTCTTCGCGTTCACCAGACCCGGCACCGAGGTGCCGTCGCCGCAGGAGCTCCTCGCGAACGTCGAGGACGCCCGCACCCAGGCGGGGTGCGGGGAGATCGAGGACGTGGGTCCGTACCAGCCGAGGGCCCAGGACCGGGCGCACGTCGCCCCCGAGGCGATGCCGCCGCTCACGACCTACGCGTCGACGCCGCCGGCATCGGGTCCGCACAACGAGATCACGTTCGGCGCCGGCGTCTACACCACGGCCCCGCCGATCGAGCGGGTGTTGCACTCGCTCGAGCACGGCGCCGCGGTGGTCTGGGTCGCGCCCGACGCGACCGGCCTGGAGCTCGAGCGGATCCGGGCCTTCTACGAGGACGACGATGTCGGCGGCCGCGTGATCGTGGCGCCCTACCAGTATCCGGA
The DNA here is from genome assembly GCA_035250725.1 of Actinomycetota bacterium. Lineage (GTDB taxonomy): Bacteria > Actinomycetota > UBA4738 > UBA4738 > HRBIN12 > DASSJM01. Next base: position 5,132 of record DATFEU010000200.1, on the reverse strand, counting down.
GCAGGGGGTCGCCGGGGTGCTGCCGGCCGGCTCCCGGATGTCGCTGGTCTCGTGGCACCACGTCCAGTCCTGCGACGAGCTCGACCTGGCCGCGGCATTCGGGTTCACCTCGAGCTACGCCGCTCCCCCGTTCGAGCAACGGCAGTATCGTGGGAACGCCCCCGAGGCCGGCGCGGGGTTCTGAGCGCGGCCGACGACGACCGAGGACGACATGGCCAACAAGAAGCGACGCAAGCAGAACCGACATCGGAACGCCCAGGCGCGTTCGGCGTCCACGACGACCGCCGAGCGGCCATCCTCCGGCACGAAGACCGGTGACGCGGCTCCGGCTCAGTCGTCGCGGCCGCCGACGCCGGCTACTCGGTCGCCCGCCCCGAGCACGCGAGCCGAGAAGAAGGAGCTGGCCCGGCAGGAGCGCGAGCGCGTCCGGAAGCAGGTGGCGCGTCGATCCGCGATCCGTCGCGCTCTGACGATCGGCGGCATCCTCGCCGTGGTCGCGGTCGGTGCGTACCTCATCTTCCGCGTCAGCTCCCCGGGCATCGTTGCTGCGGAAGCGCTCGAGGTCGGCCAGGCCGCCGGGTGCAGCGACATCCAGACCCCGGTCGGCAGCGCCCCGGGCGGGTCGCACCTGGCCTCCGGGGAGTCCGCCGGTTACAGCGAGGATCCAGCAACCTCGGGGCCGCACGACCCCTCCCCGCTTCCCTCCGACCCCGCGGTGTACACGGAACCGGTCCGCGAGGAGAACGCCGTTCACAACCTCGAGCATGCCTACGTGATCCTGTACTACCGGGCGGAGGGGCCTGAGGCGCTCGATCAGGAGGTCGTCGATCGCCTGGGGCAGATCGCCGAGGGGCAGGAGAAGGTGCTCCTCGCCCCCTACCCGGACCTTGAGGAGGGCACCTCGCTCGCGATGACCGCGTGGAACAAGCTGTGGGAGTGCCCGGGGGGCGTCTCGGCGGGGGATGCGGCGACGATGGCGGATGCGTTCATCGAGGCCTATCGCGGGACGTCGAATGCGCCCGAAGCCAATGCGCCGTAGGGTTCTTCGTTCTCGGTCGTAGCGTTCCGTTCGACTATCCGACCGAGCAGTTCGCGCCGTCGCACGTGATCACCCCGTGCTCGAAGTTCGCGCGCCGGTTCCCGTTCTGCAGATTCTGGACGTCGGACGTCGGGAAGCCGAGGCTCCCGGCGGGGCCGCCCTTCTTGCCGTAGTGGGTGAGCACGGGACCGTGGAGCTCGTGCGCGCCGGCTCCGTCGATGAAGTAGATCACGCCGTCCTGGAACTTCTGCCGCCGCCCGCCCGCGACGCCGACCTCGGCCGACATCGGCATCCCCGGCGAGCAGCCGAGCTTGTCGTACTTGTCGCGGATCGGCCCGGTCACGAGCCGGTTCGCGTTGATCCAGACGCGGTCGTCGTGCAGACCGAGCGCCGACCGGAGCGTGTTGCCGCTGATCGACCGCTCTCCGTTCGCGCCGCGGACCGTCACCGAGATGATCCGTCCCGAGACGCCGCGCACCTCGTCGGCGAAGCCTTCGATCGCCCCGATCCCGAGCCCGAGCCCCTGGGTCACCTCGCTCGTCGTGAACGTCTCGACCCAGGTAGCGTTCGGGTTCGCGGTCGTGAAGTCGCCCGGGTCGCATACGCCCCGCAGGTAGCCGATCGGGCTCCCGCCCCAGACGTTCTCGTTGTTCTCGGTGAAGCCGCCCGAGGAGGACATGTAGAAGGCCTGGATCGTCTGGTTGCCCTCCATGATCACCTTGTTGCTCGTCTGGTTGACGGCCGAGACCCACCGGTCGCCGTCGACGCCGCCCTCCTTGTCCCAGCCGGCGTATACCTGGTCGTTCGCGGTCGCGTACAGCGCGCAGTCGCAGACCGCCCGGTGCTGGGACGCGGCCGCCTTCGTGAACGCGTACGTGCGCGCGGCGATCGCCTGCGCCTTCATCGCAGCCATCGGCCAGGAGCTCGGGACCTCGCCGAGCCCGTAGAGGTAGCCCTGCGGGTCCACCGACAGGACCAGCCGCATCACGCAGTCGCCGGCGTCGCAGTCGTACAGATCGAACTCGATCTTCCCCCGGTTGTACGTGTGGAAGGCCTCGGGAACCCGGACGCGCGAGCCGAGCGACTGGTAGACGGCGAACAACTGGTCGTCCGGGCCGCCCACCGTGTCGACCGTCTCGCCCGCCTCCGTGACGATGCGGTATTCGTTCCCCGCCACGCTCACCTTCCACGTCGCGCCCGAGGGAACCGTGGCGACGAGGGGTCCCTGCGGCCCGCCGAGCCGAAGCTCGACGCCCGCCGATTGCGCGTTCAGGCGGACGGAGTCCTTCCCCTGGACGAGGCCGATCCGGAGGCCGTTCGGCGCGGAGTCCGTCCGGACGACGCGGGTGCCCGAGTAGTAGTGCTTGACGATCTTCTCGGCGCCCCATCCCTGCTTGGCGAGCCCGAACCCTCCCCACTGCGAGAACCCGAGGCCGTGCCCGAAGCCGGCGCCGAACATGCGGAACTGCTTCGATCCCTGCTGCTCGTCGCCGTCGCCGGCCTGCGCCGGCAGCGCGCCGACGACCAGGGTCGCGAGGAGGGTGAGGATGAGGATCTTGCGCATGTCGTTCGGGGCGTCGGGCGACCCCGCACCGTATCACATCGGTTCGGCGTCCCCGGATGACGTGGTCTCGATCACCTCGCCGGACCCCACGCGCGCGCCGTGGAGGCTCACCCCGGCGCCCACGGTCGCGTCCGCCCCGAGCACGGAGTCCACGATGCGTGCCCCCTCGCCGACGGACGAGCGCGGTCCGAGGATCGAGCGGTGCACGACGGCGAACGCCTCGACGCTCGCCGCCACGAGCAACACGGAGTCGCGGACGTCCGCCCCGGCCTCGACGGCGACGCCGGGACCGATCGCCACGTGGCCACCGATCTCGGCGCGCGGATCCACGCGGTCGGTCTGCACGAACGGCGCCGAGTAGGCGGGATGTCCGGACACGCGGCCGTCGATCAGGTCGGCGTGCGCGCGCAGGTACTGCTCCGGCGTGCCGAGGTCGAGCCAGTACGCATCGGACACGAACCCGTACAGGCGCCGGCCGTCGGCGATCAGCCGCGGGAAGACGTCGCGCTCGATCGACACGTTCTCGCCGCGGGGCCACCCCCGGAGCGCCGCGACCTCGAGCACGTACGTCCCGGCGTTGATGTCGGCCGGGACGAGCTCGGACGGCTTCTCGCGGAACTGGGTCACGCGCCCGTCGGGTTCGGTCGGAACGAGCCCGAATGGCCGCGCGTCCTCCACGTGCGTGAGCGCGATCGTCGCGGTGGCGCCGCGCTCCCGATGCCACGCGACCATCGCGGTGAGGTCGAGGTCGGTCAGGATGTCCCCGTTCAACGCGAGGAACGTCTCGTCGCCCCCGAGGTCGTCGAGCGCGTTCACGATCGCGCCGCCGGTGCCGAGCGGTTCGGTCTCGGTGATCCACGTGATCGCCGGGTCGCCGTGCCGGCCCTGGATGAACGCGTGGAAGGGCTCCTCGAGGTAGGAGCTCGAGAGCACCACCTCGTGCACGCCGTGGCGCGCGAGGTGGTCGAGGACGTGGTCGAGGCTCGCCCGGTCCATCAGCGGGACGAGCGGCTTCGGGATCGTCTCCGTGAGCGGGCGGAGCCGGGTGCCCTCTCCCCCCACGAGCACGACGGCCTTCATGTCTGCCGCGAACGTTCCCGGGCCCGCGTGAGGGCGTCGGCGGCCGACGCGAGCTCGGCCCGGATCCGGAGCACGAGCCAGGCGAACGGCAGCAGCGCGCGTCGCCACCCCCGGCCGTGGTGCTTCTCGAAGTAGCGGTAGACGCTCTGTGAATGGATCAGGTGCAGCCGGCGTGAAGACCCGGTCGAGACCCCGCCCTCGTGCAGGACCTCGAGCTCGGGCGTGAACAGGACCCGCCAGCCGGCGTCCCGCAGGCGCTTGAACAAGTCGACCTCCTCCGCGTAGAGGAAGAAGCGCTCGTCGAGCAGCCCGACCTCGTCGAGGGCCTCGCGCCGGAGTAGGAACGCGGCGCCGGAGATCCAGGCCACCTCGCGTTCGTCCGAGCGGTCCCAGTCCTGCATCCGGTACGCGCGCGAGTAGGGGTTGTCGCGCCAGAGCAGGCCGAGCAGCGCGTGGCCCGCCGCGACGCCGGCGGACGGCACGATCCGCCCGCTCGGGTACGCGGTGCCGTCGGCGTTCCGGATCATCGGGCCGATCGCCCCGGCCCGCGGCCGCTCCCGCGCCAGCTTGAGGAAGCCCTCGAGCGTTCCCTCCCAGATCTCGGCGTCGGGGTTCAACACGAACACGAACGGCGCCGAGGTCGCTCGGATCCCGATGTTCACACCCGCGGCGAACCCGCGGTTGGACCGGGTCCCGATCACGCGGACCGACGGGAAGTCATCGCCCGCGCGTTCGGCGCTGCCGTCGGTCGACGCGTTGTCGACCACGACGACCTCGACCTCGGCGTCGCCGGAGCGCTCGAGGACCGAGTCGAGACAGCGGGAGAGGCAGCCGCCGGCGTTGTGGTTCACGATGACGACCGCGAGATCGGGCACGGGCTCGCTCAGTTGTGCGGGGTCCTCGAGATCAGGACGATCCCCGTGGCGATGAACGCCACGCCGGCCCACCGGAGCGCCGGCACCTGCTCGTCGAGCACGAAGTGGTCGAAGAGCAGGATCATCACATACGTCAGCGCCGCGAACGGGTACGCGAACGACAGCGACGCGCGAGAGAGCACGACGAGCCACACGATGGCCGAGATCCCGAACAGCAGGAGGCCGCCCCACACGAACGGCTGGGCGACGAGCACGCGGAGCGAGACCCCGTTCAGTGCGAACTTCGCGGGCGCGAGCTCGGCGTTCACCTGGTTCATGCCTTCCTTCAGGGCGAGCTGGGCGACGGCCGCGAGCCCGACCGACAACAGGATCATCGCGATCAGCATCGTGGGGGGTCCTTTCCTCGTCTGGTCGATCCGCGTGGGGTCGCCGGCGGTGGTCACAGGTCCTCCGCCTCCGCGGCGACCGGGACGTCGACGCGGTCCTGCACGCGGGGTGCGTCGAAGACCTCGAACAGGTAGCGCTGCGTCTGCACGTGATACAGGTGCCCGGTGGAGCGGTTCGACAACCCCAC
>DATFEU010000120.1:0-5113 GCA_035250725.1 Actinomycetota bacterium | reverse complement strand
GGACGCCGAGATCATGTCCGATGCCTGCTACCTCTGGGCGTTCAGCTCGATCAGCGCCTCGGCCGGGGCCCGCCGCTAGACGCTCACCGTGCACGCGGCAAGACCCATCACCAGGCGCTCCGTGCCCTGGCCAACCGATAGGTCGGGATCCTGCATGGGTGCGTGGCCGCCGTGAGCTCTATCGCGAGGAAGTCGCCTGGGTCGCTCCCGTCCGCGAAGCCGCTTGACAGCTTCGACCCGTGGGATGTCTAGATCCCCCATCGGCGGCACCGTTAACGATCATTCCCGACCGCGCTGGGTATGCGCCGGGCCAATGTCTCCTCTACTTGGACTGAGCTTCGGGTGGGTGGCTGGTGATCGCGTGGCTCTCCACCGCCCTGGTTCTGGGCGCCCTGCTGGCTGGAGCGTTGGTAGCTGGTCGATCGTCTACGTGTCCGTCCAAGATCGCCCCGAGGTCATCGAGATAACGAGCGCCCAAGAGGCGTGGGAGTATGCGAACAGCGGCTGGAGGTGCGAGATGAACGGGAGGCCCACGTCGATCGAAGTCCCCGAGATTTCGCTGAAGCCGAGAACGAAACGAACAGCGGCGATCCTTACGAGCGCAACCCCGTCGTAGGCACGGAGCCGGGTGGCTAACCGTTTGAGTGTCACCCAAACCTGTCACCCGAGGAAGACCGCTCGGGGGAAGACCCCTCTCTGACCTGGAGCGGACGACGGGATTCGAACCCGCGACCCCCACCTTGGCAAGGTGGTGCTCTACCACTGAGCCACGTCCGCGTACCCCTTCGAGTCTAAGGACCGTCGGCGGACCCTTCAACCGGCTCGCCGAAGGCCGGATGCCATCGAACCGACGGTGAGGTCCGCCTCACCCACGACCGCCACCATGAAGTCCTCCTCCCCGATCTCGAACCCGTCGGGTCGCACGCCCGCGAACGGGTTGGCGAGCCCGAACGCCGAACCCGGCACGAACCCGAACCGCGGATAGAAGGCTGGGCCGCGGTCCCGCCGATCCACGCGCGACGCTGAACTGCGCTGACCGACGATCGCACCCTCCTCCTCGGCGACGAGCGCGAACGAGCCGTCGTCGCCGCGCACCGCCTCGACGATGCCCGGCTCCTCGTCCGAGCCGAACGCGAGCCGTTCGACCTCGAGCGCCGCTTCCCGATCGAGGGGTTCCTCCGGCCGGATCCGGATCACTACGACGTGCCCGTGGAGCCGAACCCGCCCTCGCCCCTCGTCGTCGGCGGAAGCTTCTCGACCCACGCGGGGCGGACATCGGGGAGCTCGACGATCACGAGCTGCGCGATCCGGTCGCCCTGAGCGATCTTGACGGGCTCCGACCGGTCCAGGTTCACGACCGCGCAGATCACCTCGCCTCGATAGCCCGAGTCGATCAGCCCCGGCGCGTTCGAGAGCGTGAGGCCGTGCTTCGACGCCAGTCCGCTCCGCGGCAGGACGAGCCCGGCGCAGCCCTCCGGGATCGCGACCGCGAGACCGGTCGGCACCATCGCCCGCTCCCCCGGGCCGACCTCGACGTCCGCGGCCGCGCGAAGGTCGAGGCCCGCGTCCCCAGGTTGCGCGGGTTCGGGCAGCGACGCCGCGGGATCGAGGCGCTCGAACGGGAGGTCGGTCACGCCGGCTGGACGAGCTCGAGGCGGTTGCCGAACGGGTCGCGGACGTGGAACCGACGGAACCCCTCGAGCTGCACGTCCTCGTCGATCCGGTAGCCCGCCTCCTCGAGACGGGCCCGGAGCTCGTCGAGCCCGCTCACGAGGAACGCGGGATGGGCCTTGCTCGCCGGGCGGAAGTCCTGACGCTCGACGCCGAGGTGCACCTCGAGGTCGCCCGAGCGGAACCAGATGCCGCCGCGCGGCGCGAGCTCGCTCGGCTTGGGGACCTCGGCCAGGCCGAGCAGGTCGCCGTAGAACCGCCGGCCAGCGTCCTCCTCCCCCGGCGGCATCGCGAGCTGGATGTGATGGATCCCGGTCAGCTGGTGCGCCATCGCCGCGAGCCTAGCCGAACGCCGCGGGCCGAGAGGAGGCCCCGGCCCGCGGTTCGGGGTTGGCCGGGTCTACGAGCAGCCGCTGGTCGAACCGCAGGACGGGCAGACGTAGCAGGAGCCCGCCGGCTGCATCTTCGAGCCGCACGCGTAGCAGAGCGGCGCGTCGGCCTCGAACGCCTTCGGCGCGGCCGCGAGCTCGATCGGCTGCGCCCCGGCCGCCTGGACCTCGGCCTCGACCGAGGCCATGACCGCCTCAACCGTGGTCCCGAGCTTCTCCGCCGCCTCGGCGGCCGCCGTCTCCTTGCGTTCGTCGATCGAGCGGATCCCGAGCGCCTCGCGCTGCTCGACGGGCAGGTAGTCGAGCGCCAGCCGCCGGAAGACGTAGTCGACGAGCGAGGTCGCGAACCGGATGTCGGCGTCGTTGGTCATCCCGCTCGGCTCGAACTTCATGTTGATGAACTTCGCGACGAACGACTCGAGCGGCACCCCGTACTGCAGCCCGATCGAGACCGCGATCGCGAACGCGTCCATGATCCCCGCGAGCGTCGAGCCCTGCTTCGAGGTCTTCAGGAAGATCTCGCCGAGCCCGTCGTCCGGGTACATGCCCGCCGTGATGTAGCCCTCGGCGTCGCCGACCTGGAACGAGCGGGTGGTGCTCGGCCGGACCGACGGCAGCCGCTTGCGGACCGGCGTCGCGAGATCGGACGGCTCCGCTCGAGCAGCCGCGCCCTTCTTCTTGTCGGCGGACATCGGCTGCGCCACCTTGCAGTTGTCCCGGTAGATCGCGACCGCCTTCAGGCCGAGCTTCCACGACTCGACGAACAGCTGCTCGACCTCCTCCACCGTGACGTGCTCGGGCATGTTCACGGTCTTGCTGATCGCGCCCGAGATGAACGGCTGCGCCGCCGCCATCATCCGCACGTGCCCCATGTAGTGGATCGGCTGCGCGCCCATCGCCGTGTCGAACACCGACGCGTGCTCCTGGCGGAGGTGCGGGGCGCCGTCCACCGAGTTGTGCTCGGCGATGTAGCCGACGATGTCGTCGACCTGGTCCTCGTCGTAGCCGAGGCGCCCGAGGGCGCGCGGGACGGTCCGGTTGACGAACTGCATCGTGCCGCCCCCGACGAGCTTCTTCGTCTTCACGAGCGCGAGCTCGGGCTCGATGCCGGTGGTGTCGCAGTCCATCATCAGGCCGATCGTCCCGGTGGGCGCGAGCACGGTGGCCTGCGCGTTGCGGTACCCGTGCTTGGCCCCGAACGCGATCGCGTCGTCCCACGACTGCCTCGCCGCCGACAGGAGCCCCTCGGGGACCAGCTCGCCGTCGATCTCGTCGGCCGCGGCCCGGTGCTTGCGCATCACGCGGAGCATCGCGTCGGCGTTGGGCTCGTATCCCTCGAACGGCCCCATCGCCTCGGCGATCCGGGCGCTCGTCCGGTAGGCCTGGCCGGTCATGAGCGCGGTGATCGCGCCGGCCCACGCCCGCCCGGCGTCCGAGTCGTATGCCAGGCCGCGGGCCATGAGCAGCGCCCCGAGGTTGGCGTAGCCGAGCCCCAGCTGGCGGTACGCCCGCGCGTTCTCGCCGATCTTCTCGGTCGGGTAGTCCGCCGGCCCGACGACGATCTCCTGCGCGGTCAGGACGATCTCGACGGCCTTGCGGAACGACTTCACGTCGAAGTTCCCGTCCTCGTCGAGGAACTTCATCAGGTTCAGCGACGCGAGGTTGCACGCGCTGTTGTCCAGGTGCATGTACTCCGAGCAGGGGTTGCTGGCGTTGATCCGCCCGCTCGCCGGGCTCGTGTGCCACTCGTTGATCGTCGTGTCGTACTGCATCCCGGGGTCCGCGCACTCCCACGCGGCCTGCGCGATGTCCCGCATCAGCTCGCGCGCGCGGACGGTCTCGACCGTGTCGCCCGTGATGACGGTCTTGAGCTTCCAGTCCTGGTCCTGCTCGTACGCCTTCATGAACTCGTCGGTCACGCGGACCGAGTTGTTCGCGTTCTGGTACTGGATCGAGTAGCCGTCCCGGCCGTCGAGGTCCATGTCGAACCCGGCGTCGCGGAGCGCTCGTGCCTTGTGCTCCTCGAGCGCCTTGCACCAGACGAACTCGCGGACGTCGGGGTGGTCGGCGTTCAAGATCACCATCTTGGCCGCGCGCCGCGTCTTGCCGCCGGACTTGATCGTGCCCGCGGACGCGTCGGCGCCGCGCATGAACGAGACCGGCCCGCTCGCCGTGCCGCCGCCGTTCACCCGCTCCTTCGAGGAGCGGAGCGTCGACAGGTTGATCCCCGAGCCCGAGCCGCCCTTGAAGATCGTCCCCTCCTCGACGTACCAGTTGAGGATCGAGGACATGTGGTCGTCGACGGCGAGGATGAAGCACGCCGAGGCCTGCGCGGCCATGCCGGGCACGCCGAGGTTGAACCAGACCGGCGAGTTGAACGACGCCTTCTGCGTCACGAGCAGGTGCGAGAGCTCCTCGGAGAAGACCTGCGCGTCCTGCTCGGTGGCGAAGTAGCCGCCCGACTTGCCCCACCCGGCGACCGTGTCGACCACCCGGCCGACGAGCTGGCGGACGCTCGACTCGCGCTCGGGCGTCCCGAGCGTCCCGCGGAAGTACTTCTGGGCGACGATGTTCGTGGCGTTCTGGGACCAGGTCGTGGGGAACTCGACACCGCGCTGCTCGAAGGCGTTGCCCCCCTCCTTGTAGTTGGGGATCACCGCGTCGCGCTGTTCCCACTCGATCTCGTCGAACGGGTGGACGCCCTCGTGCGAGAAGAACCGCTTGAACGTGAGCCCCTTGCCGATGACCTGGACGTCCCTTTCCTTCGTCGCCACGCGTACCCCCTCCTTTTTCCACGGGTGGGGAAGTCGTTGTGGAGAACTACAGGCGTGTGATTCTGTACCCGGCCGCGGTCGGAGTCAAGCCCGCATCGATGATATCTAGTGGTGGGGTTGGGTGGCATCCACTAGATGTTGTGGTTCAGCCCCGAGGCTTCGAGGGCTCCTTCTTGGCGAGGAGCAGGCCCATCTCGCGTTCGAAGTCGCCGATCTCCTGGAAGTCCTTGTAGACGCTCGCGAAGCGGAGGTACGCCACCTGGTCGAGCTTCTGCAGGT
>DATFEU010000027.1:0-2607 GCA_035250725.1 Actinomycetota bacterium | reverse complement strand
GCTCGGGTACGTTCGGGCCGTGCGGTTCGCGCCGCACTGGGACATCGTGGACACGTGGATCCCTGGGGCGACCGCATTCATCGTCGAGTCGGTCGGGCCGAACGAGACCTTCGTCGGCCTCGACGAGGACACGGCGATGGTGGGCGACGGCCGGACCTGGGAGGTCATCGGCAGGGCGAAGATGCACGTCCTTCGGGACGAGGAGTGGACCCGGTACGCGCACGGCGACGTGTTCGAGCTTCCGCTCGTGCTCGCCGGCCAGAACGCGTGAGGCTCCGAGCCGCGCACGGAGGGGAGGACGCGTGAGCCACGAGCGGACGCCGACGCGCGACGCGTCGATCGAGGAGCGCGCGCCCGAGATCGTCCGGATCCTGTCGGAGACCTACCCGGATGCCAGGGTCGCGCTCAACTTCTCGAACGCGCTCGAGATGCTGGTCGCGACGATCCTTTCGGCGCAGTGCACGGACGAGAAGGTGAACGAGGTCACCGCGACGCTGTTCCGGAAGTACCGGACGCCCTCGGACTACCTGAAGGTCCCCGGGGACGAGCTCAAGGCGGACATCAAGCCGACGGGCTTCTTCAACCAGAAGGCGATCTCGATCCGCGAGGCGTGCCGCCGGATCGTCGAGGCGTACGACGGCGAGGTGCCGGACACGATGGAGGACCTCGTCACGCTTCGCGGCGTCGCGCGCAAGACCGCGAACATCGTCCTCGGGAACGCGTTCGGGATCGTGGAGGGGATCGCCGTCGACACGCACGTGAAGCGGCTCGCGAACCTCCTGGGGTTCAGCGAGCAGTCGGACCCCGACAAGATCGAACAGGACCTGATGCGTCTGATCCCGAGGGAGCGATGGTTCGACTTCACGTACGTCCTGATCGACCACGGGCGGGCGATCTGCGTCGCGCGCAAACCGAAGTGCGATGCGTGCCCGGTGAACCATCTCTGCCCGTCGAGCCTCGTGTGAATGGCGTCGGCTGATCGCGCGCTGTCGCGGCTCGCGTTCCCGGTGATCGTCGCGCACCGGGGCGCGTCGGCCACCCGGCCCGAGAACACGCTGGCGTCGTTCGAGGAGGCGATCGCGCTCGGCGCGCAGATCGTCGAGCTCGACGTCCGCCTCTCGCGAGACGGCGTGCCCGTCGTGATGCACGACGCGGTCGTCGACCGGACGACCGACGGGACCGGCCTGGTTCACGAGCTCACCGCCGACGAGCTCGCGGCCCTGCGCGCCGGGCCGGACGCGACCGTACCGAGGTTCGCCGAGGTCCTCGAGGCCGTGAGCGGGCGCGCGGCGCTCGCGGTCGAGATCAAGAACATCCCGGGGGACCCCGGGTTCGACCCGGCCGGGGAGCCGATCGTGGAGGCGGTCCACGCCGAGCTCGAGCGGACCGCGTTCGACGGGGTGGTGCTCGTGATCTCGTTCAACCCCAGGTCGATCGAGGCTTCGAGGGGGCTCGCGCCGGACGTGCCGACCGGGTTCCTCACGACGGACCTCGTCGATCCACGGGAGGCGCTCGCCTACGCGGTGTCCAAGGGCCACGACATGGTGCTGCCGGGCACGCGCGCGTCGATCCCGGCGGGGGAGTCGTTCGCGGACGAGGTGCACGCCGCCGGCCTTCGCGCCGGGACGTGGACGGTCGACGATGCCGAGACGCTGCGGATGCTGCTCGACCGCGGGTTCGACGCCGTGGCCTCGAACGACCCGGCGATGGCGCTCGCGGTGCTCGCCGAGCGCGACCGCTCGGCCCCGTGATGCTGCGGCGGAGGCGCCTGCCCGAGGAGCTGCGTGCTTCCTCGCGTGCGTTCGACGAGCTGATCCCGGTCCTCGAACGGGCGAAGGCCGCGCTCACCGAGTCGGTGCCGGGGACGCGGCTCCCGGGTCGCCCGCTCGCGGAGACGCTGTGGGAGTTCGAGACCGGGCTCCGCGAGGTCCGCGCGCGGATGGACGGCTGGCGGGCGTCCGAGGTCGAGGAGCAGTGGTTCGCCGCGGCCTCCGGCCTCGACGCAGCGCTCGCGCTGGCGGACCGGGTCCGAACCGAGGCGGCGGCGCCACAGGGATTCGAGGGGCTGATCGGCGTGATCGGCGATCTGCTGGCGCCGCTCGACGCGTTCGAGGCGGCGGCAGCCCGGTTCCGAGAGCTGCAGCGGTGAGCGCCGGGGCGCTCGAGGAGATCGCGGTCGAGATCGTCCGCTGCCGCGCGTGTCCCCGCCTCGTCGACTGGCGCGAGCGCGTGGCGCGGGAGAAGAAGGCGCGGTTCGCCGACCAGGAGTACTGGGGACGGCCGGTGCCGGGGTTCGGCGATCCCGCGGCGCGGATCCTCGTCGTGGGTCTCGCGCCCGCCGCGCACGGAGGCAACCGGACGGGTCGGATCTTCACCGGCGATCGCTCGGGCGACTTCCTCTACGCGTCGATGCACCGCACCGGCCTCGCGAACCAGCCCACGTCGGAGTCCCGAACCGACGGCCTGCGGCTGCACGACGCCTACGTCACCGCCGTCAACCGGTGCGCGCCGCCGGGCAACAAGCCCACGCCGGCCGAGCGCGACACCTGCCTGCCGTACCTTCGGCGCGAGATCGGCTCGCTGGATCGGCTCCGGGTGGCCGTGGCC
>DATFEU010000198.1:0-2367 GCA_035250725.1 Actinomycetota bacterium | reverse complement strand
GCCGACGATGACCCGTCTCCAGAAGCTCTCGATCGCGACCACGGCCTCGACGCTGCTGCTCATCGCGGTCGGCGGGCTCGTCCGCGCGACCGACTCGGGACTGGGATGCCCCGGATGGCCGACCTGCTTCGGGCGATGGATCCCCCCGTTCGAGTACCACGCGATCATCGAGTACTCCCACCGGCTCCTGGCGAGCGTGGTGCTGGTCCTGATCGGGATACAGACCTTCGTCGCATGGAGGGACTACGGCCGCGTGAAGCAGATCACGCGGCCGGCCACCCTGGCCGCGATCCTCGTCCTCGTGCAGGCAGGCCTCGGAGGGATCGTCGTCGAGGGCGGGCTCGAGGCCACGCTCGTGACGCTCCACTTCTCGACCGCGATGGCCCTGCTCGGCGTGCTCTCGCACATCACGGCGAGCTCGTTCTGCACGGTGAAGCTCCCGATGAAGGGTCCCTCGATCGCCGGCTCCGACGCGTCGTTCGCGCGCCTGACCGTGGTCACGGCCGCGGCGACCGGCGTCCTGCTCGTCGTGGGCGCGTACGTGCGGGCCGAGTCGGCCGGGCTGTCGTTCCGAGACTGGCCGCTCATGGACGGCCGGCTCGTGCCCACGCTGGATGGGGCGGCGACCTGGATGTTCGTCCACCGCGTGTTCGCGGCCTTCGTGCTCGTCCTCGTGATCTGGCTCGCGATCCGCGCGCGCACGATGGTGAACCGCTCGAAGGACCTGGTGGTCCTGTCGACGGTGGCGCTCCTGCTGTACGCGGCGCAGATCCTCGTCGGTGCCGCGAACGTCTGGACCGAGCTGTCCAGCGCAGCCGTCACGGCGCACGTGACGCTGTCGGCGATGATCTGGGGGGGCCTCGTCGCGATCGCGACCGTGAGCCGGCGGTTCGCCGCCCATACGAAGGCCGTCGAGACGGACGCCCGCTCGAACGGCAAGCGGGGGACGCTCCGCGAGACGACGGGCGCGTACTTCCAGCTGACGAAGCCACGCATCATCGTCCTGCTGCTCGTGACGACCGTGCCGGCGATGATGCTCGCCGAACGAGGACTCCCGTCGCTCGGCCTCGTGCTCGCGACGCTCGTCGGCGGGGCGATCGCCGCGGGCTCCGCGAACGCGATCAACTGCTACCTCGACCGCGACATCGACGAGGTGATGCGCCGGACCCGCAGCCGGCCGCTGCCGGCGCATCGTGTCACCCCCGAGCACGCCCTCGCGTTCGGGTACATCCTCGGGACGATCTCGTTCTTCTTCCTGTCGATCACGGTGAACGTGCTGGCGGCGAGCCTCGCGCTCTCGGCGATCGCGTTCTACGTCTTCGTGTACACGATGTGGCTGAAGCGTTCGAGCGTCCAGAACATCGTGATCGGCGGGGCGGCCGGCGCGGTTCCGGCCCTCGTCGGATGGGCGGCGGTCACGGGGAGCGTCGGGCTCGCGGCGTGGGTGCTGTTCGCGATCGTGTTCGTCTGGACGCCGCCGCACTTCTGGGCGCTCGCGATGCGCTACAGCGGCGACTACCGCGCGGCCGGCATCCCGATGCTGCCGGTCGTCCGCGGGGCCGAGGAGACCCGCAAGCAGATCCTCCTGTACTCCCTCGTCCTGTTCGGTACGTCGCTCGTCCTCGTTCCCGTCGCCCCGATGGGGGCGATCTACGTCGCGGCGGCCGTCGCGCTCGGCGGATGGTTCGTCTGGCGTGCCCTCCGCCTGTGGTGGGGCACCTCGCCCGCAGAGTCGATGCGGCTGTTCCGGTTCTCGATCGTGTACCTGGGGCTGCTGTTCGCGGCGGTCGCCGCCGACGCGCTGGTCGCGTAGGCCGACGGAGGGCGGCCGAAGGTCCCACGATCCGCGGCACCGCCGTGGGACGATCGCCGCGTCGCCGGATCGGAGGCACGCTCATGATCGGGTTCCTGTTCGTGCTCGTCGCGGTCGTCGTGGTCGGCTCGTTCCCCGCGACGTGGCTGCTGATGCTGTTCCTCGGCAACATCGGCGTGAACGTCGGGTTCTGGGGCTCGCTCCCCGCCGGCATCCTCCTGACGTTCTTCGTCGCCGGTACCCACGGTCTCAGCAGGTACGGCAAGTAGCGGCGCGAGCGATCAAGCTCCGCGGTCGCCCGAACCGGCGTCGACCTCTCCGCCGTCGACAGTCGGCGGGACCGTCCGTCGGCGGCTCGGGCTCCATGAGGTGATGACCTTGCCGACGGCGATGATCAGGAACAGCTGGCCGATCAACATCTCCGCCACGGCGAGCGACTGGCCGGGATTCTCGGCGGGGACGTAGTTGCCGTAGCCGGTGGTCGTGAGCGTCGTGAAACTGAAGAAGAGCACCTGGTCGAGCGCTCCGTCCCCCGCAGCGCCGAAGAACGGGGT
>DATFEU010000096.1:0-4198 GCA_035250725.1 Actinomycetota bacterium | reverse complement strand
CGATGGGGTACCGGTTCCAGTTCATCACCCTCGCGGGCTTCCACGCGTTGAACGCCTCGATGTTCGAGCTGGCGCGCGGTTACGCCGAGGCGGGGATGACGGCCTACGTTCGGCTCCAGGAACGCGAGTTCGAGCTCGAGCGCGACGGCTACACCGCGATCCGACACCAGCGAGAGGTCGGCACCGGGTACTTCGACGCGGTGGCGCAGGTGGTGAGCGGCGGGGTCTCGTCGACGACCGCGCTCGAGGGCTCGACCGAGCGGGCGCAGTTCGGCCAGGCGTAGCGAGCAACGGCCGTCAGGTCAGTCCGACGTCGCCGACGGTCTCCTCCGACCCCCGGCGTTCGACGTTCGGATCGTTCCGACCCGCCTCGTCGAGCCGGTGGGCCTCGACCTCGTGGCCGCAGGTGAAGGTCAGCACCTCCAGGCTCTCGGGGGCCTGCTTGATCCCGCTCGGTTCCGTCGGGTTCTCGTCGTAGGCGATGTCGCGCAGCACGCCGGCGCCGCAGACGGGGCAACGGAGGTCGCGCCGCCCGTCGTCCCGCGAGGCGCCTCGCTCGTCACGATCGGGCATCAGACGTTCCGGAGGGCGTCCTGGATGTTCTTCGCCGCGTCGGCGACGGAGACCTCGCCCGCCTCTGCCGCCTTCTCGAGGTCTTCGTACGTGAAGTTGTCCGGGTTGCCATGGTCCTCGTGGGGCTGCCCGCATCCGCACGTCAGGCACATCGCGTCCTCCTTCGGATCGAACTCCCGTCGTTGGTTCCCGAAGCGCCCGTCGGCCAAACGACCGCGGGGCGGGCAGCCGGTAGCATCCGAGCCGTGCTGGGCGGGGCGATCACGGCGGCGGTCACGCCGCTCGCCGGCGGCGGAACGCGTCTGGACGAGGAGGCGTTCGGCCCGCTCGTCCGGTTCCTCGCGGACGGGGGCACGGACGGCCTGCTCGCGTGCGGGACCACCGGAGAGGGGGTGCTCCTTACCGTCGACGAACGCCGCCGCGCGGCCGAGCTCTTCCTCCAGGCGCGACCCGAGGGGTTCCTGATCGCGGTGCACGCCGGCGCGCAGGCGACCTCGGACACGGTCGAGCTCGCCGCACACGCCAAGGAGATCAGCGCCGACGCGGTCGCGGTGATCGCGCCGCCGTACTTCCCGCTCGACGAGACCGCCGTCGTCGCGCACCTGCGCGCGGCCGCAGAGGCGAGCACCCCGCTGCCGTTCTACGTGTACGAGTTCGCCGCGCGGTCCGGGTATGCCATCCCGGTCGGTGCGATCGAGCGACTCCGCGATGAGGCTCCGAACCTCGCGGGGATGAAGGTCTCCGATACTCCGTGGGCCGCGGTCGAGCCGTACGCGCTGGACGGGCTCGACCTGTTCGTCGGATCGGAGCCGCTGGTCCTCGAGGCGCTCGAACAGGGGGCGACCGGCGCCGTGTCGGGTCTCGCCACCGCGTTCCCGGAGATCGTATCGGCGCTCGTTCACGAACGCAGCGCGGAGGCCGGCGAGCACGTGACGACCCTTCGGCGTCTGCTCGGGCCGCTTCCGTTCCAGGCCGCGCTCAAGGCGATCCTCGGGGCCCGGGGCGTTCCGGTCGGGTCCGACGTGCGCGCGCCGCTCCGCGCGCTCACCGAGGAAGAGCACGAGGCGGCGCTCGGCGCCGCCCGCGCGGTCGGCGCCCTCTGACGCCCGCTCAGTCGGTCGACGCCAGCAGTCCCGGGACCTCGAGGAGCGACCCGATCGTGCGCCCCGACCACGCCTCGGCCTCGGCCTCGGGACGAAGCATCTCCTCCTGCTCGTCCGGGTCGCGGATCAACACCGGATGCATCCCGACGGCCGCGGCACCCGAGAGCTCACCGTACGCGCCGTCGCCGACGTACAGACAGGACCCCGGTGCGACGCCCAGCCCGTCGGCCGCCCGCAGGTAGATCTCGGGATGCGGCTTGCGAAGGCCCGTCTCGCTCGAGAACACCTCGACGTCGACCGAGCCGCCGAGCGACGACGCCCGCCACATCCTGGGCGCGTCCGGTGCGCACATGCTGACGAGCGCGAGCGCTCGCCCGTCGGCCCGCAGCCGGGCGAGCACCTCCTCCGCACCCGGCCGCGGGACGAACCACTTCCGGTACATCTCCGATCGCGCCTCCAGCGCCTCGGTGATCTGCGCGTTGGTCGGCCACGCCCCGGCGCGGGCGGCGACCGTGCGGAGGTTCTCTTCGACGTCGCCGAGCCGGCCGGTCTGCCGGTCGATCCCGGTCGCGGACCACGCCGATCCGAACGCGTCCGGGTCCGCCTCGAGCACCGCGGCCGCGATCCGAAGCCACTCCTCCCAGGCCGAACGCGGGAACTCGTAGACGAGCGTGCCGAACAGGTCGAAGACGACGGCGCGAACGTCGATCACGCCTTCGATCGCCACTCGTCCTCGAGCATCGAGTACGCGACCGTGTCGTAGAAGCCGTTCGACCCCCGCTCCCTTCCCCGCTCTACGCCCTCGCGGACGAACCCCAGGCGTTCGGGGATCGCGCGGCTGCGCGTGTTGCCCACGCCGGCGCGGATCTCGATCCGGTGGAGGCCGACCTCGTCGAACCCAACGTCGAGCAGCGCGCGGACGGCGCGCGTCACGAGACCTCGGCCTTCGAACTCCGCGGAGATCCAGTAGCCGATCTCGCCCGTGACGCGGAAGGGTTCCCATCGCAGCCCGACGCCCCCGACGTACCGGCCTTCGACGAAGATGCCGCATCCATCGAGCGACTCCTCGTCGTCGACGACGCTCTCGAGCCATCCGCGCTGGTCGTCGATCGTCCGCGTGCCGTTGATCCACGGCATCCAGGGCTCCAGGCGTTCCCGCGCGGCGTCGACGGTCGCCCAGATGTCCCCGAGGTCCTCGATCCGGAGCCTTCGGACCAACGCGCCGTCGCCGAGGTCGGCCGGGAGCCGGCTCACGAGGCCGGCGGCGCGCCGGTCCCTGCCTTGCTTCGCTCCTCCTCGGCCAGTACGCGGCGCAGGACCTTGCCCACCATCGTCTCGGGCAGCGCGTCGCGGAACTCGACCTCCTTGGGCGCGCGGTACGCCGTGAGGCCGTTCGCCGGATCGCGCGCCCACGCGACGATCTCCTCGGCGGTCGCGCTCTCGCCCTCCCGCAGGACGACGAACGCCTTGACGGCCTCCCCCGTCGAGTCGTCCGGGATGCCGATCACCGCGGCCTTCGAGATCTTCGGGTGGTGGTACAGCACGTCCTCGACCTCGTTCGGGTACACGTTGAACCCGGAGACGATGATCATCTCCTTCAGCCGGTCCACGATCCGGAAGTAGCCGTCGGGATCCATGATCGCCACGTCGCCGGTGTGGAACCATCCGTTGCGGATCGCGAGCGCGGTCTCCTCGGGGCGGTTCCAGTACCCGAGCATGACCTGCGGTCCGCGGATGCAGAGCTCGCCGCGTTCGCCGGCCGGCAGCTCTCGGTCGGGGTCCTCGAGATCCACGATCTTGACCTCGGTGTCCGGTGCCGGGAGTCCGATCGAACCCTCGCGCGGCGCGTCGAGCGGATTCACGTGCGTGAGCGGCGAGCACTCGGTCAGCCCGTAGCCCTCGACGAGCTTGGCGCCGCCGGTGATCTCCGCGAACCGTTGGGAGACGGCCGTGGGGAGCGGAGCGGCGCCCGAGATGCACGCCTTCACCGACCGCAGATCGAACTTCTGGGTGAGCGGCGACTCGTTGATCGCGTTGAACAGCCGGGGGACTCCCGGCACGAACGTCGGCTTCTCCTTCGCGATCTCCTCGAGCACGAGGTGGAGGTCGCGCGGATTGGGGATCGGCACCATCTTGCCGGCGACGAGGATCGCAACGTTCATCGTGATCATGCCGAACGAGTGGAAGTACGGCAGCGGCCCGAGCAGCGACTCCTTCCCCTCCTCGAGATGGAGGCACGCGGCGCCCTGCATCGCGTTCGACACCATGTTGCGGTGCGAGAGCATCGCGCCCTTCGAGATCCCGGTCGTGCCGCCCGTGTAGATGAACCCCGCCGGATCGGTCGCCGGATCGACCCGCGCCGCGACCGGAGCCGGGCCCGAGGAATCGAGCCACCGCTCCCACCACCGCACGTCCGCGTCCTTCGGGACCGGGGGCCACGGCTTCCCCTGCTCGAGCTGGCGCTTCTTGAACTTCAGCGCGGGCGCGAGCTGCTTCTTCGGGAACGGCATGTAGTCGTTCAG
>DATFEU010000089.1:0-2482 GCA_035250725.1 Actinomycetota bacterium | reverse complement strand
GAGGAGCAGCTCGATCTCGTGTTCCTCGACCTCGGCCTTCCCGACCTGGACGGGACCGAGGTCATCCGCCGGATCCGGTCGTTCTCGGACGTGCCGATCATCGTGCTCTCGGTCCGGGACCGGCAGGCGGACAAGGTGGATGCCCTGGACGCCGGAGCAGACGACTACGTGACGAAGCCGTTCGGCGTCGAGGAGGTCCTCGCGCGGCTGCGTGCGGCGATCCGTAGGAGCCAGGCGGGGGAGCCCGGCCCCGCGACGCTCGCGTTCGACGAGCTCGAGATCGACCTCGGGCGCAGGCTCGTGAACGTCCGCGGGAGGCCCGTGCACCTCACGAAGACCGAATACGGACTGCTGGAGGCGCTCGTGACGAATCCGGGGAAGCTGCTGACGCACCAGTGGCTCCTGCGCCGAGTCTGGGGCGTGGGCTACGGGGAGGAGAGCCACTACCTCCGCGTCTACGTCCGGGCGCTGCGGCGCAAGCTCGGCGACGACGCGTCCGCCCCGCGGCTCATCCTGACCGAGCCGGGGGTCGGGTATCGCTGGATCGCGGCACCCGCGCAGCCCGAGCCGTCGTAGCATCCGCCCTGCGCATGTCGGTCGAAACCGCATCTCGCCCCGCCGGCTCGGTCCTCAAGCGGATCCTCGTCGGACGGGCGTTCACGAGCCACAAGCTCGAGCACACGCTCCTCCCCAAGTCGCTCGCCCTTCCGGTCTTCGCGTCGGACGCGCTGTCCTCCGTCGCCTACGCGACGGGCGAGATCTTCATCGCGCTCGCGATCGTCAGCACGCAGTTCAAGAACCTCGTGATGCCGATCGCGCTCGCCATCGCCGCGCTCATGGCGATCGTGGTGGCCTCGTATCGGCAGACCGTTCGGGCGTATCCGATGGGTGGCGGCGCCTACCGTGTGGCCAAGGAGAACTTGGGTTCCCCGGCCGGCCTCGTCGCTGCCGCCGCGCTGCTCGTCGACTACACGATGACCGTCGTCGTCTCGATCGTGGCCGGCGTGTTCGCGATCGGGTCCGCCTTGCCGGCCGCGAACGAGCACAAGGTGATCCTCGCGATCGCGTTCGTGTGGTTGGTCACGATCGCCAACCTGCGCGGGACGAAGGAGTCGGGGGTCCTGTTCGCGATACCGACCTACGGCTTCGTCGCGTCGATCATGGTTCTGATCGCCGTCGGCCTCGTACAGTGCCTGGACGGCTGTCCCGAGACCGAAGCGGTCGAGCCGATCCACAACGCCGCGACCGCGGCGGGCGCGATCGGGGTGTTCGCGATCCTCCGGGCGTTCTCGTCCGGCGCCACGGCGCTGACGGGGGTGGAGGCGATCGCGGACGGGGTGCCGGCGTTCCGTCGCCCGCAGGCGAAGAACGCCGCCGAGACGCTCGCGATCATGGCCGCGATCGGGATCACGATGTTCCTCGGGATCTCCTGGCTCGCCACGCACATCGAGGGGACGGTCGCGAGCGACGAGCGGTCGCTGCCGGGCCAGATCTCCTACGCCGTGTTCGATGGCGGCTTCGGCTTCTACGTCGTGCAGTTCTTCACGGCCGCGATCCTGATCCTGGCCGCGAACACGGCGTATCAGGACTTCCCCCGCCTGTCGTCGATCCTCGCGCGCGACCGGTACATGCCGAGCCAGTTCTTGAACCGCGGCGACCGGCTCGTGTTCTCGAACGGCATCGTCGTGCTCGCGGCCGCCTCGTCGCTCCTGATCTACGCGTTCGACGCCGACCTCACGCGGCTGATCCAGCTGTACGTGATCGGCGTGTTCACCTCGTTCACGCTCTCGCAGAGCGGGATGATCGTGCGCTGGCTGCGCCTCAACAAGGCGGGCCGGGCCCCCCGTGGATGGCGTCGATCGATCTCGATCAACATCGTCGGGGCCACCGTCACGGGGATCGTCCTCGTCGTGGTGACGCTGACGAAGTTCACCGCGGGCGGCTGGATCTCCATGCTCTTCATGGCGATCCTGATCGTGATGTTCCTGTTCGTGCATCGCCACTACGCCTCCGTGATGAAGCAGCTCCGACGCGGCATCGTCCATGCGTCCGACTACGGCGTGAACCACATGGTCGTCGTGATCCGCGATCTCGACGCGGCGGCCGCCGAGGCGGTCGGCGTGATCCGATCGATCCGGCCGACCGAGCTCCACATGCTGTATCCGACCGACGACCCGATCCCCCTGGATCTCCAGGAGCGCTGGCGGGAGTTCTCGATGAACGCGCCGGCCCTCGAGCCGCTCCACCTCGGTAAGGACAACCTCCTCGACGGAGTGAGGCGGTACGTGCGCGGCATCGAGCGCGCGCCCGAGGACTTCGTGAACGTCGTGATCCCGGAGATGGTCGAAGGCTCGTTGCTCGGCTATCTGTTCCGCCGCTTCACCCTGATCCGGCTCAAGGCGGGTCTGCTTCGAGAGCGCAACATCGTCGTCACCGACGTCCCCGTCATCGTCGACGAGGGCCGGCCCGTAGGCGTGGACGC
>DATFEU010000081.1:0-11420 GCA_035250725.1 Actinomycetota bacterium | reverse complement strand
GTCGTCACCACGTACATGGTGATCAACGCGTTGAAGGTCTTCGACATCGTGTTCGTGCAGCCGGCCAGCGCGGAGACGAACGGCACCGTGGTGGTCGCCGAGCGCATGATCCGCTGGTTCTTCCAGCTCAACCACAACGGACGGGCGGCCGCGATCGCGGTCGTGCTGTTCGTCGCCGTGATCCCGGTGATGGTCTGGAACATCAAGCGGTTCCGCGAGGAGGAGATGATCCGGTGAGCTCCACCGCGGTGGAGGCGCAGCCGAAGGCGCCGGGCCAGGCTCCACCGGCCGAGGAGCTGGAGCAGGCCGGGAGGGGCGGATGGTTCGTCCGGATCACCATCGTGGTGATCGTGATCCTGTGGACGATCCCGACCCTCGGGGTGCTGATCACGTCCTTCCGTCCGGAGGACGCCGTGAACACCACGGGGTGGTGGACGGTGTTCGCGCATCCGTTCCGGGCGGCGGAATGGACCTTCGAGAACTACCGGGTCGCGCTCGATCAGGGCGGGTTCGGCAACGCGTTCCTGAACAGCCTCGCCGTCACGATCCCGTCCACCGTGATCCCGATCACGATCGCGGCCTTCGCCGCGTACGCGTTCTCCTGGATGGAGTTCCGCGGCCGGTACGTGCTGTTCGTGGTCGTCGTCGGATTGCTCGTGGTGCCGCTCCAGATGGCCCTGATCCCGATCCTGCGCCTGTACACGCAGGGAGGCGTGCTGTTCGGGATCCAGGTGTTCCCCGACCTCGGCCTGCAGGGGACGTTCCTCGGGGTGTGGCTCGCACACGCCGGGTTCGGACTGCCGCTGGCGGTCTACCTGCTGCGGAACTACATCGGCTCGCTGCCCTCGTCGATCATCGAGTCCGCCCGGATGGACGGCGCCGACCACTTCACGATCTTCTGGCGGCTGATCGTCCCGCTCTCCGTGCCGGCGCTGGCCGCGTTCGCCATCTTCCAGTTCCTGTGGGTCTGGAACGACCTGCTCGTCGCCTACGTGTTCCTCGGCGGCGCCGGACAGAACCGGGTGCTCACCGTCGCGCTCCGTGAGCTCGTCGGCTCCCGCGGCGAGAACTGGCACCTGCTGACCTCCGCCGCGTTCATCTCGATGGCGCTGCCGCTGATCGTGTTCTTCGCGATGCAGAAGTACTTCGTGCGAGGGCTGACGGCCGGTGCCGTCAAGGGCTGACCACCGCGTGACCCAGCGGCGATCCCCGGGCGCCGGGGCCGAGCCCCTGTCGCCGCGGCGCGTCTGGCGGGCGATCCTGATCTCGACGCTCCTACTGGTGCCGGCGTACTGGGGGTTGCTCGTGGGGCTCGTCTCGGTCGCCTCGGACGACCCGGTGCGGGTGCCGGCCGCCGGCCTGTGGATCGCGTTCGGGCTGTGCCTGATCCCGTTCGTCTTCATGGCGCTCGCGTTCACGTCGGGTCATCCAAGGGCGCCGGGGGCGACCCTACGCGCGATGCTCCTCTGCCTGGTCGTCGGCATCCCCGTCTCGGCACTCGCCGCCGACGCGGTCACGGGGTTCGTCGCCGGGATCGGCGCCGGGGGGATCGTGGCGATGCGCTCGGACGTCGACCGCGCGTGGAAGGCACGAGCGCTCGCGATCGCGATCGTCTCGGCGTGGGCGTTCCTCACGGTCCGAACCGTCTCCGACGTCGCCCTGCTGCTCGCGCCGGTGCTCCCGTTCACGAGCATCGGGATGGCCGACCACCTCGTCCAGATCCGGCGCGAGGGGCGCGAAGCCTCCGGCTAGGCGTCGGCTCGGTCGCCGAGCCCGATCACCGCGCCCTCCCACGGCCCGAGCCGCAGCGTCTCGCCCACGCGTTCCCCGGCGCGCGTGTGATCGGTTCCCACGAGGATCGTGCCCGCCGGGAGGGGCGACTCGGTCGCCTCGTCCGAGAGGTTCAGCGCGACGAGCGTGACCGAAGCGCGCCGCCACGCCCAGACGCCCGCGGGCGCCTCGACGTCGGAGGACGGGCCCGTTCGCAGGTCGGGCGTGCTGCGCCGGAGCGCGATGAGGTCGCGGACGAGGTGCAGGACCGAAGAGGCGTCGTCCCGCTGGTCGGCGACGTTCACGGCCGCCGCGTCGCCGATCGGGAGCCAGGGTCGAACGCCCTCGCCCGTGAACCCGGCGCCGGGACCGCTCGTCCACTGCATCGGCGTGCGCGACGGGTCGCGGCCGGGCTCCTCCGGCCAGCCGCGGATCCCCACCGGGTCGAGGAGGTCCTCTCTCGAGAGCGCGACCTCGGGCATCCCGATCTCGTCGCCGTAGTAGAGGATCGGCGTGCCGCGGAGCGTCAGCAGGAGCATGAGCGCGAGCCGGACCTTCCGTTCGTCGCCGCCGGCCCACCGGGTCGCGAGCCGGCCCGCGTCGTGGTTCGACGCCACCCACACGGGCCAGGCGTGTTCGGGCATCGCGGCGACGCTCGACTCCACGACCTCGCGCAGCGGGGGACCGAACTCCGCGAACACGAACCGGAAGTTCATCGCGAGGTCGAGCTCGTCACCCGCGCCGTAGTAGCGCATGAGCTCGGCAAGATCGAACAGCCAGGTCTCGCCGATCAGCACCCGCGCCGGCTCGTACGCGCCGGCGATCCCGCGCCACCGTCGGTACACGTCGTGCACCTCGGGCCGATTCGCGTTGTACACCGGCCTCACGCCGAGCGCGCGGACGCGCGGCGGGTCGTCCTCGGTCACGGCGGGGTTGTTCCGGAGCTCCCGATCCTTGATCAGGCCGTTCGCGACGTCGATGCGGAACCCCGCGATCCCGCGGTCGAACCAGAACGCTAGGACGTCGTCGAACGCGCCGTGCACCTCGTCGTTCCACCAGTTCAGGTCGGGCTGCTCGGCGAGGAAGTTGTGCAGGTAGTACTGCTCGGTGCCCTCGTCCCACGTCCACGCCGGGCCCCCGAACGTCGAACGCCAGTTGTTCGGCGGCCCGCCGTCGGGTCCGGGGTCGGCCCACACGTACCAGTCGCGGTGCGCGGCATCGCGACCAGACCGCGCGTCGACGAACCACGGGTGCCGGTCGCTCGTGTGGTTCGGGACCAGGTCCAGGAGCACGAGGATCCCGCGCCCGGCCGCATCCGCGATCAGCCGGTCGAGCGTCTCGAGGTCGCCGAGCTCGGGATCCACGTCGGTGTAGTCGGCGACGTCGTAGCCCCAGTCCGCGTTGGGCGAGGGCGTGACCGGGCTCAGCCAGATCGCGTCGACCCCGAGCCACTCGAGGTGGTCGAGGCGCTCGACGATCCCCTGGAGGTCGCCGACGCCGTCGTCGTTGGAGTCCGCGAACGATCGAACGTAGATCTGGTAGATCACGCCGTCGCGCCACCAGGGGGTGGAGGTCGCCGGCGTCTCCATCGGCCGAGTATCCCCGAGATCGTGGTGCTCCCGCCGACGGCTGGGGTTCGCGTGGGGCCGGGGCCTTGACGTACGATGCGCGAAGCGTCGGAACCGGGGTGTGGGGACCGAAGGAGGTCGACCGTGGTCAGCGCGTTCATCCTGATCCAGACCGAGGTGGGCAGGGCCAGCAACGTCACTCGCGAGATCTCGGGCGTGAAGGGCATCGCCTCCGTGGACCCGGTGACCGGCCCCTACGACGTCATCGCCCGTGGCGAGGCGAGCGACCTGGACGAGCTCGCGAAGACGATCGTGATGCCGATCCAGTCCGTCGAGGGCGTCACGCGCACGCTCACGTGCCCCGTGCTCGCGATCTGAGCCTCCGAGCGCTCAGCGCTGCCGAAAGCCCGCACTTCAGCCTCTCCGCGTCGCCGCCGATACCCACGCGGAAGGGTCATCCGGAGGGGCAGCCATGCGGTTCGAACGTGGGTACGTCGAGATGCGGCTGCTCGTCGTACTCGCGCTCGTGGCCGCCCTCGTGTGGGTGCTCCCGTTCGTCCTGCTCGGTGGTGACGGCTCCGAACCCGAGCCGGCGGCGACGGCCCCGTTCGGCGCCACGGCCCCGCTCCCCGAGGTGACGCTCCCGGACGTCGCGGCCCCACCGGCCACCGGGCCAGCGGCGATCGGTGCGGGGGCGACGGGTTCCGTGCCGACCGGTCCGGTTGCGACCGGTCCGGGCGACGTCCTCCAGCCCGCCGACCAGGCCTACGACCTCGAGGCGCAGAGCGACGCGGTCCGGGTCGCGCACGTGTACTACGCGGAGACCGGCACCTTCCAGGGGTTCGGGCCCGACGTCGCCGTCGAGTACGACCCGTCGGTCGTGTACTCGGCGGGCTCACCGCTCGCGAACATGGTCGCCATGACGGTCACCCCGACGACCGTCGTCCTCGTCACGATCGTCGACGGGCTCGACGGCGGGGGCGACTATCTCTGCGCCGCCATCGACCAGGACGTGGTGACGTTCGGGCGCGCGAACGCGACGATGCCCGCGCAGTGCCAGGGCGGCTGGGGATGACGAGCGCGACCCGGTAGCCTCGTTCGAAGGGCACGACCGAACGGAGGCCGCCGATGCCGATCAAGGTCCGGCACGACGAGGACATCACCGACATCGAGGGTGGGTGGTTCCGCGCCCGATGGCACTACTCCTTCGACCGCTACCACGACCCCGAGTACATGAGCTTCGGAACGCTCCGCGTCTTCAACGACGACCGGCTGATACCGGGCGCGATCTGGCCGATGCACCCGCATCGGGACATCGAGGGCCTGACCTACGTCGTCGAGGGAACGTTCCGTCACGAGGACGACGTCGGCGGGTCGCCCGGCCCGCTCCCCGCGGGATCCGTGCAGCGCATGACGCTCGGGAGCGGCGCGAACCACTCGGAGCAGAACGCGTCGGAGACCGAGCCGATGCGGTTCATCCAGATGTGGATCATCCCCTCGGAGCGAGGGCTGCCCCCGGGCGTGGAGCAGAAGGTCTTCACGGAGCAGGACCGGACCGACCGGCTGCTCGAGGTCATCGGCGGCGGCGACGGAGACGCCGTCCTCGTCCACCAGGACGCCCGCGTGCTGGTGTCCAGGCTCGGACCAAGCGTCACCGTCGAGCACCCGCTCGCGGAGGATCGCGGCGTCTACCTCTACGTGATCGACGGCGACGTCACCGTGAACGGCGAGCCGATGCGGACGGGTTCGGCGGCGCAGATCACCGACGAGCGATCGGTGCAGATCGCGGCGTCCGAGAGCTCGGAGCTGATCCTCGTCGAGGTCGTCGTCGGCTGACGCTCACTCGTCGTCCGGAACGCTCGCCGGGAACGGCAGCGCCATCGGGTCGAGCGCGGACGAACGCCCATCCACGTCGAACCGCTCGAGCCCGAGGCCCGACACGTCGGTCACCTCCGTCGCGCCGACGGTCGCGAGGTCGGCGGCGATCTTCGCGACGGCGGGGCCCCACATCATCCCGTGGCCGCCGGCGCTCGCGACCGTCGCTCCGTCGATCGTCTCGTCGTCGTCGGTGACGGCCGGTCCGACGATCGGGAGGTGGTCCGGCGTGTAATCGATCGTCGCGGCCCAGACCTTCCGCAGGCCGAGCCCTCGCGTCACCGGCACGAACCCTTCGAGCCGTCGCCGCATCTCCTCGAGGTAGGGCCAGTCGATCGTCCGCGCCGGCCCGGGCGCCTCGTCCGGGTTGCTCATGCCGAAGAGCAGGCCGCCGTCCTCGAGACGCCAGTACAGGCCCGCGTGGAGGTCGAACACCATCGGGAGGCGCTCGACCCCGAACGCCTCGTGCGGTTCGGTGACGGCGACCTGGTGGCGGGTCCCGCCCGCGGGGATCCGCATCCCGGCGATCCTGCCGACCGCGCGGAGAGTGGGACCGCCGGTCAGGACGACGCGTTCGGTCGCGATCGTGCCGTTCGAGGTTCGCACGCCGACCACGCGGTTCGACGAGCGCTCGAGCCCCGCGAACGTCGTGCGTTCCCGAAGGTCGACGCCGGAGATCCGCATCGCCGCGAGGTAGGCCGCGACGTTCCTCGGCGGATCGATGCACCCGTCGGTCTCGACGTAGGAGCCGCCACGGTGCCCCTCGCTCGACAGCGTCGGGTTGAGGCTCGCCGCCTCGCCCGCGTCGACCCACCGGGCGTCGAGGCCGGCCGCGCGCTGCATCTCGACGCGCTCGCGCCCTTCGTCCTCGTCCTCCGCGGACACCGCGAGGATCAGGTAGCCGAGCTCGGTGAATCCCGAGTCGACGCCGAGGGTCGCTGGCTGATCCTTATAGAAGTCGATCGACCACCGGCCGAGCGCGACCGTCTGCGGGATCCCTCCCTGCGCGCGGACGATCCCGGCGGCGCGGCTCGAGGCGCCGCTGCCTGCGAGGTGGCGCTCGAGCACCACGACCCGCTCGGCGCCGTTCTCGCGGGCGAACCAGGATGCCCACCCGCCGATGGCTCCCGCTCCGACGACGACGAGATCGGCAGCGTCCCTGGCCATCGGGCGCGGAGTCTAGTCGCGTTCGTACAGGTCCACGACGCTGCGGATCGGGAGCTCGAGCGTCTCGGGGAACCCGCGCGACCGGTCGCGGACACGCTCGAGGAGCGCCGAACGGTCGGGCTCGGCGATCGAGGCGACGTCGCTCGACGTGGCGTACAGATCCGCGAGACGCGCGGACGGCAGCAGGTGGGTCGTCGGGAACTCACGACGCTCGACGTCCGCGTAGCCGAGGGCCGGGTGTGGCGCCTCGGACCAGTCGAGGTAGGCGCTCACGAACGCCGAGGCGACGCGCGATCGTGCGAGCGCCTCGTCCACCTCGCGCAGGCCAGCGCGGATCGGCCCGTCGTCCTCGGACGACCACGCCCAGAAGATCCCGAGCGCTCCCTTCGGCCGCAGGACGCGTCGGATCTCGGCGAAGGCGGCGGCCTCGTCGAGATGGTGGAACGCGTTGCCGACGACGACCGCGTCGGCGACGCCGTCGCCCAGCGGGATCCGCTCGGCAACGCCGTCCAGCGTCCGGACGGCCGGCAGCGCCTGCGCGAGCACCTCCCGCATGTTCCGGGCGGGCTCGACCGCGACGACCCGGACGCCGAGCTCGAGGAACCGGCGCGAGAGCTGTCCCGTCCCGGCCGCGAGATCGACCACGAGCGATCCGGGCCCCAGCTCGGCTCGTTCGAACACCCAGCGCGCGGCCTCGGGCGCGTAGCCGGGACGAAGCTCCTCGTAGTCGCGGGCGTCCACGGTCTCGAAGCTGAAGCCCATCGACGCGCATCGTACGCGGGGCCGTACCCTTGCGGTCCGTGAACTCGCGCCCGGCGCCGGCGGCGCCGCTCCCCAAGCACACGCTCGGCGAGGAGACCCTGGTCGTCCTCTCGCTCTCGCTGCTCGCGAGCGCGGTGTTCGCGATCCTCAGCCTGCTCGAGGCGCCGCTCCGCGGCGTGACGGTGGCGTCCGTCTCGCAGAGCACGCAGCTCGCGCGGCAGGTGTTCGGGTCGCTGTTCTCGCTCGCCCCCGTGTGGCTGGTGACGTATCTCGTCCGCCGCAGCGGCGAGGGGCTCGGCGGGATCGGGCTGGCGTGGGACGGGCCGCGCGAGGACCTGCGCCGCGGCGTCCTGCTGTTCGTGGTCGTCGGCATCGCGGGCATCGGGCTCTACCTGGGCGCGGTCGCGCTCGGCGTCAACCGGTTCGTCGTCCCGGTGCCTCCGATCGGCCACTGGTGGACGGTCCCGGTGCTGCTGCTGAACGCCGCGGAGGCGGCGCTCCTCGAGGAGGTCGTCGTGGTCGCGTACCTCGTCACTCGGCTGCGGCAGCTCGGGCTCACGGAGATCGCCGCGATCGGGGCGAGCGCGCTCCTGCGCGGCAGCTACCACCTCTATCAGGGATGGGGCGGGTTCCTCGGCAACGTCGCGATGGGCGTGCTGTTCGGTTTCGTGTTCGTCCGCACACGGCGGGCGTGGCCGATCGTGATCGCGCACTTCCTGCTCGACGTCGCCGCGGGGATCGGGTACCTGCTGTTCCGCGAACGCCTCCCGGGGTTCGCGTGACCCCGGTGCTCTCGCGTCGGTCGCTTGGTCCCGCGTTGCGGTCGACGGCCGAACGCGGCTTCGCCCACCTCGACGGGATCCTGGATCCCGCCTTCCAGCGCGCGCTCTGGCGCGAGATCCGCTCCGGGCCGCTTCGAAGGATGGAGGGAACGTTCGGCGCGGCGGGGGTCCGGATGCAGATCGACGGCTTCGACGTGGACGAACCGTTCGAGGGCTTCCCGCTCCTGCGCGGGCTCCGGGATGCGTTCGCCGAGCGGGTCCGCTCGCAGGGATCCGGGATCCGCGGCCTCGCGACCTGGCGGCCGAACGAGGCGGGGATCGGCGTCTATCGCCCGGGATGGGTCGGCGTGACGTCCCACCTGGACGGCCGCTGGTATCGGCGACTGGTGGCCGTCTTCACGATCGTCGGGTCGGCCCGATTCGAGGTGCTCGCATCCCGGGCGGGGGAGGTCCTCGGATCGTGGGACGCGCGGGCCGGCGGCCTCACCCTGATGCGCGGGCCCGGGCTCGCGGGCTCGCGGGACGGACGCCCCTTCCACGCGGTCGAGGGTCCCCGGCGCGGCGTGCGGTGCTCGGTGGCGCTCCGGATGAGCGTGCGGGAGCCGAGGGACTGAGCGGAGGTCGGAGCTCAGACCCAGGTCGTGAACCAGTAGCGGAGCTTGAACGCCGCGTCCGTGATCGGTGCGCCGGTCAGCACGGGCCAGAACCAGATGAACAGGATCACCGAGCCGACGACGAACCCCCCGGCGACCGGTAGGAACGGCCGGGACCTCGAGCCGGCGACGCGCAACTCGGACAGGTCGCGCAGCGCGTAGAGGCAGGCGAGGACGAGGAACGGCGTGAGGGGCGTGGCGTAGAACAGGAACTGAGGCCGGGACACGAGGAACCACGGCAGGTACAGCCCCGCGATCGCGACGACGATGTAGCCGGCGCGCCAGTCGCGCCTGCGCCACCATGCGTAGGCGACGTACGGGATCGCGAGGATGCTGCCCCAGAAGATCGCCGGGTTCCCATGTGAATAGATCACCTGTCGGACGCCTTCCCCGTAGACGCCGTAGTAGAAGACCGGGCGGCGGAGGAGGATCCACTGCCAGGGCGCCGAGAGGTAGCCGTGGCTCGGCTGGCCCTCCTCGTTCACCAGTGGCAGGTCGACGTGGAAGCGCGCCATCGAGCCCTGCAGCTCGGCCCAGCGCCCGAGGTCGAACCCGAAGTGGAGGAACCACCCCGCGTAGGACGCCACGTACACGACGAACGGGAGCAACAGGTAGGCGAGGACCAGGCCGAACCCCTCCGCGGTGATCGTGTTGAGCAGCGGGCTCTTGCTCCCGAAACGCTTGCGCCGCACCACTTCCCATCCGAAGGAGAGCGCGACCGCCGCGAAGATCGCCATCAGCCCCGACCACTTGGTCGCGACGCCGGCCCCGAACGCGGCGCCCGCCGCGAACCGCCACGGTCGCCACAGCGGCGCCGGCAGGCGACGTCGGCGCGGGGTCTCGCCGTCGGCGGCGACCTCGGTTGGGGCCGAAAGGTCCGGCGTCCGTCGTTCGATCCATCGTCTGTCGAGGAGGAGTAAGAGGAAGCCGAGGACGATCCAGAACGCGACGAAGATGTCGAGGATGCCGGTCCGCGATTGCACGAAGTTCAGGCTCTCGGTCGCGAGGAGCAACCCGCCCGCGAAGGTCCAGATCGGGCTCGCCCACAGGAGCTGGACGATGCCGGCGAGCAGCATCACGGTGAGCGTTCCCGACACGGCGGCCCCGACGCGCCAGCCGAACGGGTCCACCCCGAACGCGAGCTCGCCGAGCGCGATCATCCACTTGCCGACCGGCGGATGGACGAACGCGCCCGTGTCCCACTCGTTCTCCCGCCAGAACCGCTCGTCGGCGCTCCTGATCCGGCAGGTCTCGTCGTCGTAGTTGAGGAAGATGCACGCGGACTTCGGGTAGTAGTACTCGTCGAACACGGTCCGGTCCGGGTACCCGAGGTGCATGAACCGCAGGTAGCCGGCGATCAGTCCGACCGCCAGGATCGCCACGACGGGCCGGTTCAGTCGCCGAAGGAACGAGTTGGCCTTCGCGACCACGGGCCGCTCCTGGCGGAACGCCGGCGGGCGCTCGGTCTGCGTGATCGCGGACATGCGGACCGATGGTACGGCAGGGATGCGGCTCGGGCGGGAGGCGTCGTGGGACGATGCCGCCCGTGAGCGGGCGGCTGTTCCTCGTCGGCACGCCGATCGGCAACCTCGGCGACCTCACCGATCGGGCCCGCGACACGCTGGCCGCCGCCGACCTCGTCGCCGCCGAGGACACCCGCCGAACGGGGAAGCTGCTCGCGCATCTCGGGATCAAAGCGAGGATGGTCTCGCTGTTCGAGGGGAACGAGCGCGAACGCAGCGAGCGGCTGCTCGAGGAGCTCCGCGGCGGCGGGCAGGTCGCCCTCGTCTCGGACGCCGGGATGCCGAGCGTCTCCGATCCGGGGTTCCGACTCGTGCGGGCCTGCGCCGAGGAGGGGATCGACGTCACCGTCGTCCCCGGGCCCTCCGCCGTCACCGCGGCGCTCGCGATCTCCGGCCTGCCCATGGACCGATGGGTCTTCGAGGGGTTCCTGCCCCGGCGGGCGGCCGAGCGACGGAGTCGATTGCGCGAGCTGGCGACCGATCGGCGGACCGTGGTCCTGTTCGAGTCGCCCCGGCGGCTCGTCGCGACGCTCCGCGAGATGCTCGAGGAGCTCGGTGACCGTGGGGTGGCGGTGGCTCGCGAGCTGACGAAGCTGCACGAGCAGGTCGTCCGGGGCCGCGTGTCGGAGGTGCTCGAGGCGTTCGCCGACGCCGACCCGCGCGGGGAGGTGGTCGTGGTCCTCGAGGGGGCATCGCCGGCCGCCGCGCCGCTCGACGAGCTCGTCGCCGAGGCGCGGGCGCTGGTCGAGGGCGGGATGCGGAAGCGCGACGCGGCGACGGACGTGGCGGCACGGCGTGGCGGCTCCGCGAACGCGATCTACGAGGGCTTGGTCGGTCCCCGCTAGGATTCCCCGACCATGGGTAAGGACGTCTTCTACCTCACCACGCCGATCTACTACCCGAACGATGTCCCGCACATCGGCCACGCCTACACCTCGGTGGCCGCCGACTTCGTCGCCCGCTACCACCGGCTCCGCGGCGAGCGGGTGCTCCACCTCACCGGCACCGACGAGCACGGCATGAAGCTCCAGCGCGCGGCCGAGGAGGCCGGGGTCGACCCCCAGACCTGGGTCGACGAGATGGCGCCGAGGTGGCGCGAGACGTGGGCGCGGCTCGAGATCGCGTTCGACGACTACATCCGGACGACCGAGCCGCGACACGAGGCCGCGGTCCAGAAGCTGCTCACCGCCGTCCACGAGAACGGCCGCGACGACATCTACCTCGGGACGTACGAGGGGCTGTACTGCGTCTCGTGCGAGGCGTACTACACCGAGGACGACCTCGTCGACGGGATGTGCCCGATCCACGGGCGCCCGGTCG
>DATFEU010000080.1:0-7678 GCA_035250725.1 Actinomycetota bacterium | reverse complement strand
GAGAATCTGCTCGTGACCGATCGGCCCCTGTGGCGTTCCGCCGACCCGAAGCGTGCCTACGACGTCGTGATCGTCGGCGGCGGCGGCCACGGCCTCTCGACCGCCTACTACCTGGCCAAGAACCACGGCATCACCGACGTGGGCGTCCTCGAGAAGGGGTGGCTCGCGGGCGGGAACGTCGCGCGCAACACCACGATCATCCGTTCGAACTACCTGTGGGACGAGAGCGCCGCGATCTACGAGCACTCGCTCAAGCTCTGGGAGGGGCTCGAGGAGGACCTCGGGTTCGACGTCGAGTTCAGCCAGCGCGGCGTCCTGAACCTCGCCCACGACCTCGGCGACGTCCGCTCGTCGATGCGGCGCGTGCACGCCAACCGCCTGAACGGCATCGACGCCGAGTGGCTCACGCCCGAGGAGGTCAAGGAGTTCTGCCCGGTCGTGAACCTCTCGCCCGACATCCGGTACCCGGTCGTCGGCGGCACGTTGCAGCGCCGCGGCGGCGTCGCGCGGCACGACAAGGTGGCGTGGGCGTTCGCGACGCGAGCGAGCGAGCTCGGCGTCGACATCGTCGAGCACTGCGAGGTCACGGGATTCGGCAGGGGCCCCGACGGACGGATCGACGGCGTTCGCACGACGCGAGGCGACATCGCGGGCGGTCGGGTCGCGCTCGTCGCCGCCGGGCACACGAGCGTGCTGGGCTCGATGGTCGGCCTGCGGCTCCCGCTGCAATCGCACCCCCTGCAGGCGCTCGTCTCCGTCCTGCTCGAGCCGGTCCTCGACAGCGTGGTGATGTCGAACTCGGTTCACGTCTACGTGTCGCAGGCCGACAAGGGCGAGCTCGTGATGGGCGCGGGGATCGACCCCTACAACGGCTACGCGCAACGCGGATCGTTCCGCATCATCGAGTTCCAGCTCGCCGCCGCGATCGAGCTGTTCCCCGTCTTCGCGAGCGCGAAGCTCCTGCGGACCTGGGGCGGGATCGTGGACGTCTGCCCCGACGCGTCGCCGATCCTGTCGGCGACCCCGATCGAGAACCTGTTCCTGAACTGCGGGTGGGGCACCGGTGGGTTCAAGGCGACGCCGGCCTCGGGCTGGGTCTTCGCCGACCTCATCGCGGGCGGCGAGCCCGGGCCGCTCGCCGCGCCGTTCTCGCTCGACCGGTTCACGAGCGGCGCGCTGATCGACGAGCACGGCGCCGCGGCGGTGGCCCATTGATGGGAGCCGTGACCATCTGATGCAGCCACGGACGGTTCGGAGGATCGCGCTCTCGCTCCCCGAGACCGAGGAGCGCGAGACGTGGGAGACCGCGACGTTCCGCGTGCGGAACAAGATCTTCGTGATGTTCAGCGATCGCGAACGCGACCTGTGGGTGAAGTCGAACTTCGACGAGCAGCGAGCGCTCACGCAGATGGACCCCGAGACGTTCTTCGTCCCCCCGTACGTCGGCCCCAGCGGCTGGGTCGGGGTCCGGATCAGAAGCGTCGACCGGGACGAGCTCCACGAGCTCGTCACCGAGGCGTGGCGGCTCACGGCGCCGAAGCGGCTCGTGGCGGCGTTCGACGACGGAGAGATCTGACGTGCTGCTGATCCCCTGCCCGTGGTGCGGACCCCGCGACGAACGCGAGTTCCGGTACGGGGGGCAGGCCGGGATCGACTACCCGGCCGATCCCGACGCGCTCACCGACGAGGCGTGGGCGGACTTCCTGTTCATGCGCGACAACCCGAAAGGTCCGTTCGCCGAGCGGTGGTTCCACGCGGCGGGGTGCCGGCGATGGTTCGACGCCGTGCGCGACACCGTGACGTACGAGTTCGGCGCGACCACGCCTCCCCCGGTCGAACCCACGGAGCCGCGACCGTGATCGGTGGCTTCCGCTCGGCGCGGACGACGGCAAAGGCCGGAGCGGAGGACCGCCGGTGACGGCTCGTCGGCACTCATCGGGCGGGGCGTGGATCGATCGTTCGAGACCGGTCTCCTTCCGGTTCGACGGCCGCGAGCTCGAGGCGTTCGAGGGCGACACGCTGGCGAGCGCCCTGCTCGCGAACGGGATCGTCGGCGGTTTCCGGAGCCCGATCATCGGCCGGCCGCGGGGGATCGTCTCGGCCGGCTCGGAGGAGCCGAACGCGTTCGTCGCGGTGCTCGAACCGCGGACCGACGTCATCGTTCCGGCCACGACCGTGCCCATGGCCGACGGACTTGTCGCCGAGTCCCGACCGGGGGTGGCGCGGCTCGCGGACGGGTCGGCGAACGGGACCGCCCGCCGGCGTCACCACCACGTCGAGACGTTGGTGGTCGGCGCCGGTGCCGCCGGCCGAGCCGCGGCGAGCGAGGCCGCGGGCCGAGGCGACCGCGTCTTGCTCGGCGACGAGCGACACGTGATCGACGATTCCCCGAGCGAAGACGACGTGACGGTCCTGCCGAACGCGACCGCCCTCGGCGTCTACGACGCGGGCTACGTCGTGATCCACGAACGAGCCGGAGACGCCGAACGCGTCTGGCACGTCCGGGCGGGGCACGTGGTGCTCGCGACTGGGGCGCACGAGCGCCCGATCGCGTTCGCCGGCAACGACCTGCCCGGGGTCATGCTCGCGGGTTCGGTCGCCGCGTACGTCGAACGCTTCGGTGTGGCGCCGGCCGAACGGGCCGCGGTGTTCGCGACGAACGGCTGGGGGCTCGAGGTCGCCGACGTCCTGGCCGGGGCCGGCGTCGAGGTGGTCCGCACGATCGACGCCCGGACCGGCGAGCGGGTCGTCGCGGCGCAGGGCGACGGCGCGCTCGAGCGGATCGTCGTCCGGATCGGGGACGGAAGCGAGGAGGACCTGGACGTCGACCTCCTCGCGGTCTCGGGCGGATGGAACCCCAACCTCGCGCTCTGGCGCGCGATCGGCGGAGGCCTGACCTACGACGCGGCGCGCTCGTGCTTCGTCCCCGGCGGCGGCCCGTCGTGGCTCTCGGTCGCGGGCGCCGCGGCAGGTGCGGTCCCCGAGAGCTTCCCGCTGTGGTTCGTCGAGGAGGGCGAGGACGCGGAGAAGTTCGTCGACCTCCAGCGGGACCAGACCGTCGCTGACGTCGCGGCCGCCCTCGGCCGTGGTCTCCGCTCCGTGGAGCACGTGAAGCGCGCGACCTACATCGGGACGGCGGTCGACCAGGGCCGGACGAGCGGCGTGCTCGCGGCCGAGGTCGTCAACCACCTGCTCGGCGAGGGCGCCGGCGCGCAGGGGCCGAGCGGCGCGCGGCCGCCGTACACGCCGGTGTCGTTCGCGACGCTCGCGGGGCCGTTCGCGGGCGACCGGTTCGACCCGGTCCGGACGACGCCGATGCACGCCCGGCACGTCGAGCAGGGCGCGGTGTTCGAGGACACCGGGCAGTGGAAGCGGCCGCGCTTCTTCGCGCCGGACGGGGAGCCGATGGAGGACGCCGTCGAACGCGAGTGCCTCGCGGTCCGGAACGCGGTCGGCGCGATGGACGCCTCGACGCTCGGCAAGATCGAGGTGGTCGGCCCGGACGCGCCCGCGTTCCTCGACCGCATGTACACGAACCGGATGTCGAACCTCGCGATCGGCGCGATCCGGTACGGGGTCATGCTCGGGCTCGACGGGATGGTGTGGGACGACGGCGTCGCGATGCGCGTGGCCGAGGACCGGTACTACGTGACGACGACGACCGGCGGGGCGGCGAACGTGCTCGACCGGTTCGAGGAGTGGCTCCAGACCGAGTGGCCGGAGCTGCGCGTGTACTGCACGAGCGTCACCGAGCAGAGGGCGGTCGTCGCGATGAACGGCCCGAAGGCGCGCGACGTGCTCGCGGCCGCCGGGACCGACGTCGACCTCTCGCGCGAATCCTTCCCGTTCATGACGTTCCGCGACGGGACCCTCGCCGGCGTGCCGGCCCGGCTCGCGCGCGTGAGCTTCTCGGGCGAGCTCGCGTACGAGCTGCACGTGAGCTCGTGGCACGGGCTCGCCGTGTGGGAGGCGGTGCTCGCCGCCGGGGAACCGTTCGGGATCCGGCCGTACGGGCTCGAGGCGATGGACGTGCTCCGGGCCGAGAAGGGCTTCTTCATCGTCGGCCAGGAGACGGACGGCACCGTAACGCCGTTCGACCTCGGGATGGACTGGATCGTGAACCCGTCGAAGGGCGACTTCCTCGGTCGCCGCTCGCTCCGCCGGTCCGACCTCGTCCGGCCCGACCGCAAGCAGCTCGTGGGCCTGCTCCCGGAGGATCCAACGGCGCTCCTGCCCGAGGGAGCGCAGCTCGTGTTGGAGGACACCGGACGCATCCCGATGCCGATGTCCGGCCACGTCACCTCGTCGTACCGGAGCCCCGCCCTGGACCGGACGTTCGCGCTCGGGCTGCTCGAAGGCGGTCACGGGATGCACGGCCGGACCGTGTACGCGCCGCTCCCGGACCGGACGATCGCGGCGACGGTCGCCCCGCCCGTCTTCTACGACCCGCGAGGAGAACGCCGTGACGGCTAGCCGACCCCTGGCGGCCTTCGCTGCCGAGCTGGCCCGGCTCGACGCCGACGAGCTTCCGTTCCTGACCCAGATCGACGTCCGCGCGGACCGGTCCGCGGTCGCGGCGCTCGGATTCCCGGGCCGGCCGGACACGACCTCGGCGTGGAACGACGCCGACGTGTTGTGGCTCGGCCCCGACGAGTGGCTCGTCGTCGCCGATGCCGGGAGGGAGGCCGAACTGCTCCGCGCGCTCGAGGCGGCGCTCGGTTCGAACCACCACTCGATCCTCGACGTCTCGGCCAAGCGCGCGGTGTTCGAGCTCCGGGGCCCGGACCGGCGCGTCCGGCTCGCGACGGGCTGCCCGCTCGACCTGCACCCGCGCTCGTGGGGATCGGGGGACTGCGCCCAGACCGTGTTCGGCGCGGCCCAGGTCCTGCTGCACGAACGCTCCGACGTCACCCGCGTCTTCGTCCGGCCGTCGTTCGCAGGCTACGTGATCGGCCTACTCGACGCGCCCGTGTAGCTCGAGGCGTCGGGTAGGCTCGCGCACCGTGGACGCCGACACGCCCGCGCTCCGCGCGCTCGACGGCTCGGACCTCGTGTTCGAGGTCGTCCGCACCGAACGGGCTCGATCGGCCGAGGAGAGCGCGTCGTTCCAGGGGATCGAGCTCGGGCAGCTGCTGCGGACGATCGTCGTTCGACGGGGCGAGGGCGACTACGTGTTTGTGCTCGTCCCCGGCGGGCGGCAGATCGACTGGCCGAAGCTCCGGGCGCACCTCGGCGTGAGCCGGCTCTCGCTGCCCGACGCCGACGAGGCGAAGGCCGCGACCGGCTTCGAGCGCGGGACGATCACGCCGTTCGGCTCCTCGACCGCGTGGCCGGTGATCGCGGACGCCACGATCGGCGGGATCGACCGCGTCGCGATCGGCGGCGGCGGCCACGGCGTGAACCTGCACCTGGCCGGGCCCGACCTGATCGGCTTCCTCGGCGCGGACGCGGCCGACGTGACCGCGCCGGCGCAACCGCGTTAACCAAGCCGTTACACGCCGCTCGTTCCCTCGCGACCTCGCGCGCCGTTCGATGTGCCGAGGAACGACAGGGGAAGGAGCCGTCGTGCAGATCGACACCGGTGACACCGCCTGGGTCCTCGCGTCCGCCGCGCTCGTGATGTTCATGGTCCCCGGGCTCGCCCTGTTCTACGGCGGGCTCGTCCGCGCGAAGAACGTGCTCGGCACCGTGATGCAGTCCCTGATCGCGCTCGGCGTGGTCTCGGTGCTCTGGGTGCTCGTCGGGTACTCGCTCGCGTTCGGCTCCGACCACGGCGTGCTCGGAGGCCTGGGGCAGCTCGGCCTCCGGGGCGTGGGCGACGAGCCGAACGCGCTCGCGCCGACGGTGCCGGCGTCGGCGTTCATGGTCTTCCAGCTGATGTTCGCGGTGATCACGCCGGCGCTCATCACCGGCGCGTTCGCCGAACGGATGCGGTTCGGCGGCTACCTCCTGTTCCTCGGCCTGTGGTCCGTGCTGGTCTACGCGCCGGTGGCCCACTGGGTGTGGGGCGGCGGGTTCCTCGGGGCCTCCGGCGTCGGCGCGCTCGACTTCGCCGGCGGAACGGTCGTCCACGTGAACGCGGGCGCCGCCGCCCTCGCGGCGGCGCTGTACCTGGGGAGGCGACGCGGGTTCGGGACGGGCGCCCTGCGACCGCACAACGTGCCGATGGTGCTGCTCGGGGTGGGGATCCTGTGGTTCGGCTGGTTCGGGTTCAACGCGGGGAGCGCGCTCTCGGCGGGCGGGCTCGCGTCGAGCGCGTTCGTCGCCACGCACCTCGGGGCCGCGGGCGGGATGCTCGGGTGGCTCGTTCCCGAACGGATCCACCATCGGCGGGCGACGACGATCGGGGCTGCAACCGGCGCCGTCGCAGGCCTCGTCGCGATCACGCCGGCCTCCGGATACGTGGCGCCGATGCCGGCGCTCGCGATCGGGCTCGCCGCGGGCGTGCTCTGCTTCATCGCGGTCGAGCTCAAGACCCGGCTGTCGCTCGACGACTCGCTCGACGTCGTCGGTGTGCACCTGGTCGGCGGCATCGTCGGCGCCCTGCTGACCGGCGCGTTCGCGAGCCTGGTGGTCAACCCGGCGGGGGCCGACGGCAGCGTGGCGCAGGTCGGACGGCAGGCCGTCGCCGTCGCGATCACGCTGGCCTTCTCGTTCGTCGCGACGATGGTGATCCTGCGCGTGGTCGACCGTCTGGTGGGGCTGCGCGTGAGCCCCGACGTGGAAGAGGAGGGACTCGATCGCGCGCTGCACGGCGAGACCGCCTACACCTGGAGCCACCGCACCGACGGTTCCCGCACCGCCCCGTTCGACCCCGACGAGGAGCTCGCGCGCCTGCGCGAGCAGATGGTCGCGGAGGCGACCCGCCGGACGATCCAAGCCCTCACGCCGCCCGATCCGCTCGACTGAGGCCTGCCCCGCCCCGCGGACCTGGCGCGAACGCCGTAGGCCGCCCGGGCGTGACGACCCGCACGTCCCGGCGGTAGCGGCCGCCACCGCCCCGAGGCATCGCGCCGGCGCACGCTCCTCCCAGGTTCGGAAGGAGGTGCGAGATGAGCGCAAGGGTCGAGTCGACACCGGTCCGAGGGTCCGCTTCGCGGCCGCTCGTGATCGCGGTCGTCGCCGCGCTGGGGCTCGGGGCACTCGCGGTCGGCATGGTCAGGCTGACGGCCGACGACGGTCCGGCGACCGTGACGACGCGGGCGCCGCTCTGGGACGCCCAGAAGCTCGAGGCGATGGAGGGTCGCGTGCTCGCGGCTGCCGTCGCGACGCAACCCGCAGCGTGGGACGCCCAGAAGCTCGAGGCGATGGAGGGTCGCGTGCTCGCGGCTGCCGTCGGCGCGGAGGATCCGATCATCGCTCCGCACATCCCGTGGCGCGCGCCCCGGGAGTGACCGAGCAGCGAGCCGGGGGCCGGGCTCACGAGAGGGGGTGAGCCCGGCCCTCGGCGTTCTCTTGCGTGGACGAGTCTCCACACGAACCCTCCCGACGGTCTTCACGAGCCCTTCACACCTCCAGCGCACGCTGGTCGTCGATTGACGGAAACGTCGGAAGGAGGTTCGAGATGCGACGCGGATGGGCGATCGTGGCGGCGATCCTCGTGACCCTGGCGGTGGTCGGGATCGCGATCGGCGCCTACAACGCCGGGATCGACGAAGGCATCCGGCGGGGCGCGGAC
>DATFEU010000078.1:0-10223 GCA_035250725.1 Actinomycetota bacterium | reverse complement strand
GCCAGGTGGAAGTTCGCGAGCGTCTGGGCCTCGATCCCCTGGGCCGCGTCCACGAGCAGGACCGCCCCCTCGCACGCCGCCAGGGACCGCGAGACCTCGTAGGTGAAGTCCACGTGCCCCGGCGTGTCGATCAGGTTCAGCTCGAACTCGCCGTACGCGAGCCGGACCGCCTGCGCCTTGATCGTGATGCCCCGCTCGCGCTCGAGGTCCATCTTGTCCAGGTACTGGTCCCGCATGTCCCGGTCGGCGACGGCGTGGGTGAGCTCGAGGAGCCGGTCGGCCAAGGTGGACTTCCCGTGGTCGATGTGGGCCACGATGCAGAAGTTG
Source organism: Actinomycetota bacterium (assembly GCA_035250725.1). Taxonomy (GTDB): domain Bacteria; phylum Actinomycetota; class UBA4738; order UBA4738; family HRBIN12; genus DASSJM01. The sequence goes on along the minus strand of DATFEU010000078.1, from coordinate 9,896 downwards.
CGGATGCGAGAGGGATCGGTCACGGCCGGCCTATCGTACGGGCGCGGGCCTTCCGCGAGCCTTCCGCGGACCGGGACCGCAGAGGGCCGCTGGTACACTCGACCGTTCATGGCCAACATCAAGTCGCAGATCAAACGCAACCGTCAGAACGCGAAGCGGCACGACCGCAACAAGGCCGTGCGCTCCTCGCTGAAGACGTCCACGAAGAAGGTCCACACCGCGGTGGCCGAGGGCGACGTCGAGACGGCGTCCGCGACCGCCCGCGAGGCCTCCCGCGCATTCGACAAGGCGGCGAGCAAGGGCATCGTGCATAGGCGCACGGCCGGCCGGCACAAGTCGCGCCTCGCCAAGGCCGCCAACCGGGCCGCAGCGTCCGGGTCGGACGAGGACTAGGCCACCGGCGCCGGCTCACCGGCGATCGACGTCACCACGAGCGGGAGCACCACGTCCTCCGTTGCCCCGGACTTGAGCGCGCGGTCGGCCCAGGTAAGGCGCTCGTGGATCTCGACCAACTCCTCGGGCGAGAAGCGCGCCGCCATCTCGCGGTAGCGCCTGGCCTGCCAGTCGAACCGGAGGCCCGCCTGCCTGGCGAGCTCGGCGGGAGGGAGCCGTTCCGGCAGGGACTTCACCCGGATCATGTCGCGGAGGCGGGCGGTGATGCTTCCGAGGATCAGCAGGCCGGCCTCGTTGCTCTCGAGCAGCGTCTGCAGGGACCGCATCGCTCCCGGCAGGTCGCGGCCGAACACCCGGTCGCAGAGGTCCCAGACCTGCACCTCGCCCAGCCCTCGGAACTGACGGGCGACGAGCGCGGCGTTGATCCGCTCGCCGGGGAAGGCGGCCGCGAGCTGATCCAGCGCTTGCTCGAGCGCACCCGGTTCCTGGCCCATCCGCTCGACGAGCGCGCTCGCCCCGTCCGGCGCCAGGTCGAGGCCCTTGGAGCGGGCCCGCCGCTGGACCCATGAGGGGAGGTCCTTGCGCTGCACGCGGACCTCGGTGACCGACCCGACCGGCTTGATCATCTTGACGAGCGCGGCCGGCGCCTTCGCCCGCTCGCCCACCGTGGCGAGCAGGACGAGCGGCGCATCCGGCTCCGGCGCCTCCAGGTAGCGCGCCAGTTCCTTCAATGCCTCGTCGGGAAGCGTCTTCGCGTTCGATACGAGGAGCGCTCGGCGCTCGCCGAAGAGCGAGGGGGTCGCGAGGTCGGCGGTCTCTCCGCCGGCCCAGTCCGCGCCGTCGACTTCGCGCGGCCTGAGATCTCCGAGGACCTCGAGCGCCGCCTCCCGCAGGAGGAACGCGTCCTCGCCCCAGAGCAGATGGACCGGCGCCGCGGGGGACGAGGAGGGCGTCACGACGCCGATGCTACGACAGGGGTCCCACGCTCGAAGCCGACGAGCACGTCGTCGAGCTGGTCGGTGCGCACGATCGCGCACCCCGCGTCGCCCATCCATCCGAGTGCCTCCCGGGTGGGGTGGCCGTACGGGTTCGGCCGTCCGGAGCTCACCACGCAGACCTCGGCGCGCACCGCCTCGAAGAACTCGGGGAGCGAGGTCGCCCCGCCGTGGTGCGGGACCTTCAGGACGTCGGCGACGAGCGAGCCTGGGCGCTCGAGGAGCAGCTCCTGGGCCGGCTGCTCGGCGTCCCCGGTGAGGAGCACGGTGTCCTCGCCGATCGAGGCCCTGATCACGAGCGAGTCGTTGTTCGCATCCGACTCCGTCCCGTGCCAGCACGACTCGGGCGCGAGCACCTCGAGCCGAAGGTCGCCGACCGAGATCGTCTGGCCGACGCGGGGATGGCGGACAGGGACGCCTTCCGCGCCTGCCGCGTCGAGCAGCGTCTCGAGCTCGAACGAGTCGGATGGACATCCGGGCTCGAGGAGCACGCCGACGGGGATCCGAGCGAGCACGGCGGGCAACCCGACGACGTGGTCGGCGTGCGGGTGGGTGGCCACGACCACATCCAGCCTCCGGACGCCGAGCGCCGAGAGCGCCGTGGCGACGATCGCGGGGTCGGGGCCCCCGTCGACGAGGACCGTCGCGCCGCCCGGCGAGGTCACCAACGCCGCGTCGCCCTGGCCGACGTCGAGGAACCGGACCGTGAGCGATGCGGGCGCGCCGGCCGTGAGCGCGTTCGTCCAGACGAGGAGGGGGGCGAGCGCGAGGCAGAGCGCGATCGCGGTGCGAGGCGCCCGGCGGTCGCTCCGCAGCCACCAGGTCAACCCCACGGCGGCGACCATGCCGACGACGAGGGTGAGGCCGCCACCGCCGGTGATCCACGGGAGCGGAGCCCTCGCGAGCCGGTCGGCGACCCCGATCAGGTACCGCATCGGGACGAGCGCGATGACCGCGACCGCGTCGCCGGCCGCTCGCGCCAGGAGGCCGGCGCCGGCGGCGACGAGCCCGAGGAGCAGTGCGGGCGCCACCGCCGGGAACGCGAGCACGTTGGCGAGCACCGTCGACAGCGGGACCTCGTGGAAGTAGAAGAGCAGGACGGGGGTCACGCCGATCTGCGCCGCGAGCGTCGCACCGGCCGCCACCGCGAGCGGCCGCGGCAGGAACCGCAAGCGCTCCGAGATCGGCGTCGCGAGCGCGATCATGCCGCCGGTCGCCGCGACCGAGAGCTGGAAGCCCACCGACCACACGAGCGTGGGGTCGAGCACGAGCAGCCCGGCGACCGCGGCCGCCAGGATCGAGGCGGAGCTCCTCGGCCTGCCGAGCAGTACCCCGACGAGCGCCAGACCCGCCATCACGCCCGCGCGCATCACCGACGGCTCCGCGCCGGTCAGCACGACGAAGAACGCCGTCACCCCGACGCCGAGCGCGAAGCGCGGCCATCGCGAGAGCCGCAGCGCCGCGCCGAGCGCGAGCACGGGTGCGAGGACCATCGCGACGTTGCCGCCGGACACGACGAGCAGGTGCGACAGGCCGCTCGCCCGGAAGTCACGCTCGACGATCGGATCGAGCCTCGAGTCGTCCCCGACGGCCAGACCGAGCAGGAGCCCGGCCTCGCGTGGTGGGAACGACGCGACGATCGACCGGCCGACGAGCTCCCGGACCGACTGCGCCCATCGGATGGGGGCGAACCCAGCGGGGCCGAGCCGTTCGGCGTCCGAGACCCGGAGCTCGGCCGCGATCCCCCGACGCAGCAGGAACTCGCCGAAGCCGGCGTCCTCCGGCACGCCGGGCGTTCCCGACACCCGCAGTCGGTCGCCGCGTACCGCCGCCGGCGGCTCGTCGCGGCCCGAGAGCCACACGCTCTCGTGGACCTGGGCGGCCCGGCCGGACCATCGGATCAGCGCGACGTCGAGCACCGCAGACCAGCGATCCGCCTCGGCCTGCGGATCGACGCGGAGCGATCCCTCGACGACCACGGCGGTCGGCGCGAGCCGGGCCACGAGCCCGCCCTCGACGCGGTGATGGTGCGCGCTCCCCCATCCGATCGCGAGCGCGAGGGTCGCGAGCGACGCGACCGCCGCCGCGGGCCACGACGGAGTCGAACGGTCCGGGCGGGGCGAGGCCACCGCGTGGGCGAGCGGGTGCGTGGTGGAGAGACCGGCTCGATCGAGCGCGCCTCGATGCTCGTCCCCTCGCGCGGGGGCGAGGGCGACCCCCGCTGCGAGCCCGAGGACGCCCGCGCCGAACCAGACGGCGACGGGAACCGCGTCGCCAACGTAGGGCCTGAACAGCAGCCCCGCCCACATGGCCGAGGCGATGGCGGGAAGGATCCAGGAGCTCACACGGTGACGAGCTCCCGGATGTCCTCGAGCGTCGCGTCTCCGATCCCGCTGACGTCGAGCAGCTGGTCGACGGACGTGAACGGTCCGTTCTCGGTGCGGTGATCGACGATCGCCTGCGCGATCACTTCGCCGACCCCGGGAAGCACCTCCAGCTCTGTCGCCGACGCCGTGTTGACGTTGATGAGCCCGGCGGCGACGGCGCCTCCTCCGCCCTCGACCGGCGCGGACGCCGATGCCTCCTGCCCCTCGCGGACGACGAGGATCTGCGTCCCGTCGACGAGCGGCGCGGCGAGGTTCAGCGCCTCGAGTTGCGCGCCCGGCCTCGCGCCGCCGGCGGCCTCGATCGCGTCGATCACGCGCGCGCCGCCCGTGAACTCGTACACCCCCGGACGGCGGACCCAGCCGGCCACGTCGACGAGCATCACGACCGAGGGCGACGGGCTCCCGGACGTCCCGGCCGGCGCCGTCGCGCCGACGGGAGCGGTCGCGGTCCCGACGGCGACGGGCCGAGGCAGCGACCGCACGTACCAGAGTCCCGCGCCCCCCAGCGTGACGAGCAGGACGGTGACGAGCCCTACGAGCTCGGCGCGCGAGAGCGCGGACAGGCGCTCGCGGAACGACTCCCCGGGCATGCGGCCTCTCGTCTTCGGGGGAGCCGGAAGGGACGGAAGGAGCCTAGGTCGGGTCGCGCGTCGGCACCGTGAGGCTCGTCACGTCGCGGACACCATCGACATCCGCAGCACGCCGTCCTCGATCCGCGAACAGCGTGAGCAGCTCCACGGGGCAGAGTGGGCCCTGGTCAGCGAGCCGTGACCACGTTGACCAGGCGCGGCGGCCGAACGATCACCCGGCGGATCTCACGGCCATCGATCGTCCGCGAAACCTTCTCGGACGCGAGCGCGAGGTCTCGGCAGTCGTCCTCGCCGGCGTCTGCGGCGACCTCGATGCGATCGCGGACCTTCCCGTCCACCTGGACGACCAGGGTCACGCGCTCCTCGCGCGCGAGCTCCTCGTCGAACGTCGGCCACGACGAAGTATGCACGCTCGCCTGGTGGCCGAGGACATCGCGCCACAGCTCCTCGGCGATGAACGGCGCGAGCGGCCCGAGCATCTGCGCGAGCGCCGTGGCCGCCTCGCGCGCGCCGCCGCCGGCGTCGAGGGTCGCGCGCATCTCGTTCGTCAACACCTGCATCTTGCTGATCGCGACGTTGAACCGGAACCGCTGCATGTCGCCGGTCACGCCCCGGATCGTTCGATGCGTGACGCGCCGGAGGGGTTCGGGGTCCGGGGCGTCGCGTTGCGCGGCCTCGGAGACCGCCGCGTGGACCCTACCCAGCCAGGAGGTGACGCCGGGACGCCGGTCGGGATCCGGCGCGATCGACTTCCAGTCGATGTCGTCCTCGAACGGGCCTGCGAACAAGATCGCGAGCCGCACCGTGTCGGCGCCCCACCGCTCGACGAGCGGCATCGGCTCGACGATGTTGCCGAGCGACTTGCTCATCGACGCGCCGCCGAAGATGACCTGGCCCTGGTTCATCAGGCGCAGCATCGGCTCGGGGAACGAGATGAGCCCCATGTCGAACAGCACCTTCGTGAAGAACCGGCAGTAGAGCAGGTGCAGGATCGCGTGCTCGACGCCGCCGACGTACTGGTCGACGGGCATCCATCGCTCCACCGCCTCCGATTCGAACGGCTCCGTGTCGTCCCGGGGCGCGCAGTAGCGGAGGTAGTACCAGGAGGAGTCCACGAACGTATCCATCGTGTCCGTGTCGCGCTTCGCGGGAACGCCGCACGTCGGGCACACCGTGTTCACGAATCCCTCGTGGCGCGCGAGCGGCGACTCGCCGCCCGGACGGAAGTCGACGTCGTCGGGGAGCAGCACGGGCAGCTGGTGGTCGGGCACCGCGACCTCGCCGTGCTCTGGGCAGTGCACGATCGGGATCGGCGCGCCCCAGTACCGCTGCCGGCTGATCAGCCAGTCGCGCAGGCGGTACGTGACGGCCGCCGTGCCCTTGCCCTGCCCCTCGAGCCACTCGATCACCCGCGCGATCGACTCCGGCGAGCGCACGCCGTCGAACGGCCCCGAGTTCACCATCACGCCCTCGTGGTCGTGCGCCTCGGTCATCGTCTCCGGGTCGCGCTCCTCGCCCTCGGGCCGGACGACGACCCGGATCGGGAGCCCCTGATGGCGGGCGAACTCGAAGTCGCGCTGATCGTGCGCCGGGACGCCCATGACGGCGCCGGTCCCGTACTCCATCAGCACGTAGGGGGCGACGAACACCGGGACCTTGTCGCCGTTCACCGGGTTGACCGCGTGGACGCCGAGACGAACGCCCTCGCGGCTGTCGGCCTGCTCGCGGTTCGTGAGCGGCGTCGACCGCAGCGCGTCGATGAGCTCCTGCGCCTCGGACGCCGTTCCCCCGGCCTCCGCGAGCTTGCTCACCAGCGGGTGCTCGACGGCGAACACGAAGAACGTGACACCCCACAGCGTGTCCGGGCGCGTCGTGAACACCTCGACCGTGTCGCCGGTCTCGGCGATCTCGAACGTGACGCTCGCCCCCTCGGACCGGCCGATCCAGTTCCGCTGCATCGTGAGCACGCGCTCGGGCCACTCGACCAGCAGGTCGGCGTCGTCGAGCAGCCGCTCCGCGTAGTCGGTGATCTTGAAGAACCACTGCGTGAGGTCCCGACGGACGACCGGCGTTCCGCAGCGCTCGCAGGCCCCGTTGATCACCTGCTCGTTGGCGAGGACGGTCGCATCCTTCGGGCACCAGTTCGCCGGCGCGTTCTTGCGGTAGGCGAGGCCACGCTCGAACAGCCGCAGGAAGAACCACTGGGTCCATCGGTAGTAGTCCGGGTCGCAGGTGTTGATCCGGCGCGTCCAGTCGAACGACATCCCCATGCGGCGGAACGACCTCGCCTGCTGCTCGATGTTCTCGTAGGTCCATTCCTTGGGGTGCATGCCGCGCTTGATCGCCGCGTTCTCCGCGGGCAGGCCGAACGCGTCCCATCCGATCGGGTGCAGCACGTTATGCCCCCGCATCGCCGCGAAGCGTGCAACCGCGTCGCCGCCGCTGAACGCCTCGGCGTGACCCATGTGGAGGTCCCCCGAGGGGTACGAGAACATGTCGAGCGCGTAGAACCTGGGCCGGGGATCGTCGGGGTCCTCCGAGGCTCGGTACAGCCCCTCGGCCTCCCACCGGTCGGCCCACTTCGGCTCGATCTCGGACGGGTCGTAGGCACGCATCGTTCGGGAATGGTAGCCGACCCATCCCGGTGCACCGCTCGACAGCGTCGGCGTCAGGAGCCCGAGAGCTTGCCGACGGCCGACGCGAGTCGCTTACGCTCGAGCGACGCGCCGCGCAGCTCGGCCTCGGCCGCCCGAAGCCGGTCGCGTGCCTCCGAGCGCTTCCGATCGAGCTCGTCGAGCCGCTCCCGTTCGCGTTCTACCTGCTGTGTCGCTCGGCGTTCGCGTGTCTCCGCCGCCGAGAGCTCGCGCCGGAGCTTCGCCGCGTCGGGCCTCGGGGCGGGCTCGGGCCCCCGCTTCGGCTTCCGTCCTCCCTCGACGACACGCAACGCTCCCCCGGCGAACTCGGCCGGGGGACGGACGGGCTTCGTCAGGCGGCCGCTCCGAAGGAGCTCCGCGGTCTCCTCGTCCACCGTCGCGGCCTCGAGCGTGGCGGCGACGTCGTCGGCCTGCGAGGACGACCCCCCGCCGGCGCGAGCAAGGATCGCGTTCGTCTCCCGCGTGAGCGCCGACACGACCTTCCGGCGCTCCTCCGAGGTCTCCCGGAACGCCTCGACGTCGCCACCCGACACCGCGCGGCGATGTGCCTGCCGGAGCCGCTCCCCGAGCTCGATCAGCTCGTCGATCCTCGCCGGCTCCTCGCGGCGCAAGACGTTCAGCGCCCACATCGACACGACGGGCTTGCGGAGCGCCTTCACCTGCGCGGCCCCCTTCCGGTCCCCCGCCGCCGACAGCTCCTTGGCCATCGCGTCTCGCTCCGGGGTGAACCGGTCGAGCGACAGTCCGTACAGCTCGTCGATGCGTTCGTCGAGGGTCACGGCGTTTTCCTTTGTCCCCCGCTGCGGGCCGGGCCGTCAAGTGCGCCGGTCGGCGCGGCCGTGGTGCGCGGAAGACCATGGCTCGGAAGACGGAACGAGCCGACGTCAGCCGCTTCGAGGTCGACGGCGGGTGGGAGTCCTCTGAGGTCGATCAGGCCGTCGCCCGAACCCGACGTGGCCCGACGGGCCTGATGTGGGCGAACGCGCTGCGGGCGTTCCAGGTGGGGAAGGCTCGTACGAGCCAGGAGGGGCCGTGGAGTTGGATGCGGCTCTCGCGCGTGGCCTCGGCCCAGCCGAGCCGGCCGGCGTGCCACTTGACGAACGCTTCGGCTTCCGCCGTGACGTAGAGGTCCTCGTCGAGGCCCGGGTACTCCTTGCAGATCTCCGTCTCACCGTGCTCGATCAGTAGCCAGAACCGCTCGTGGGGCCGGCGGCCCGTGAAGTCGAAGCGGATGACGACGCGTCGATCCGGGAGCCGGTCTCGGCGGAGCGCATTGCACATCGACCAGAGCGCCACGAAGGGATCGAGGTGCTCGGGGGCGATCTCGAGCCATTGGGCACCCCACTCGCCGAGCGATTGGCAGACCGTGAACAGGTCCTCACCTGCGCGCGTCAGGTCGTAGTGGCGCCCGCGCCCATCGGGCTTGGCCGCCGATTCGACGACGCCGAGCCGTTCGAGCTGCTTGAGCCGCTGCGAGAGCAGGGTGCGGGAGAGCCCGGGAGCGCCCTCCAGGATCTCGTTGAAGCTTCCGCAGCCCAGGTACAGGTTGCGGATGATCAGCGGTGTCCAGCGCTCGGCGAAGATCTCGGCGCCACGCGCGATGGGGCAGTACTGGCCGTACGTCCGCACGACGCCAGTATCACGCCCCCGCCTTCGGCTGGGAAGTCCAGATTCTGCACTTCTCAGCCTCGGTGCGCGGTGGTGCGATGGGCGTCGAGAGACGAGGCGGCCATCGGCGCGAGGAGGCAACCGCGATGGAGATCGACGGGTTCCGGGGCGAGCTGATCACCGATGATCACGTCGACTACGACACGGCCCGAGCCGTGTGGAACGGCGTGGTGGACCGGCGCCCGCGGCTGATCGCCCGATGCAGCGGGACCGCCGACGTGGCCGCGGCCGTGCGATTCGCCCGAGACCACGACCTGGAGATCGCCGTGCGGGGCGGGGGCCACAACGTGGCCGGCACCGCAGTGTGCGACGACGGGATCGTCATCGACCTCTCGGGGATGCGGGCCGTGTTGGTCGACCCCGCCGGTCGCACGGCCCGGGTGCAGGGCGGTGCCCTGTGGGGCGACGTCGACCACGAGACGCAGGCCCACGGTCTCGCCACCACCGCCGGCATCGTGAGCCACACCGGCGTCGGCGGGCTCACCCTCGGCGGCGGCATCGGCTTCCTCATGCGCAAACACGGGCTCGTCGTTGACAACCTGCTGGCCGCCGAAGTGGTCACCGCCGAGGGCACCATCGTCCGGGCGTCCGCCGACGAACACCCCGATCTGTTCTGGGCGCTCCGAGGCGGCGGCGGCAACTTCGGCGTCGTCACCTCGTTCCGATTCGCCCTGCACCCCGTCGGCCCGACCGTGATGGCCGGGCCCGTCTTCTGGGCGGCCGACGACACCACCGACGTGCTGCGCTTCTACCGTGACTTCGTCGCCGACGCGCCCGACGAGCTCGGCAGCGTCGTCAGGCTCGGCACCGTCCCCCCGCTGCCGGGCATCCCCGAGGACCTGCACTGGCGGCCGGCCATCGCCGTCAACTGCTGCTACGCCGGCGCCGTCGAATACGGCGGGCGTGCGGTGCGGGCCCTCCGCCGGTTCGGGACGCCGCTCGTCGACCTGCTCGCACCCTCGCCGTACGTCGCCTTCCAGGGCGGCATCGACGACACCGTTCTCCACGGGTGGCACTACAACTGGAAGTCGACGAACCTCGCCGGCCTCTCCGACGACGCCATCGCCGTCATCGCCGATCACGCCTACGCCGCCGGCTCGCCCCGGTCGTGCGCGGTGATGTTCCACTTCGGTGGCGCCGTCGCCCGAGTTCGCCACGACGCCACCGCCTACGCCGCTCGCGACGTGGCCCACAACATCGTCATCGAGG
>DATFEU010000055.1:0-11136 GCA_035250725.1 Actinomycetota bacterium | reverse complement strand
GACCGCCGACACCTTCATCTTGCCGACCGTGTCGTCGTCCTGACGGGTCAGCACGTCGGACAGGCTCACGTTGCCGGTCTTCAACTGACCCTTGAGCTCGGCCCGCTTCTTCCGCGCTTCGGCGGCCTTCTCGAGGGCCTTGGCTCGATCTTCAGGACTCAACACCGGTAGGGGCATGTCGACGCTCCTTCGCGTAGGGGCCCGGGAACCCGCGAGTATAGTCACGGCCCCGCGAGGGCAGCAACGCGTCGCATAGCGTCCCACCTGCGGTTTTCCGTGCGCCGGGATCAGCGAACGCTGGACAGGATCGCGCGCGCGACGGCCGCCGGATCGCTCGCCTCGGAGATCGCGCGACCCACGACGAGATAGTCGGCGCCGCGTTCGACCGCCTCCTGCGGCGTGAGGATCCGAACCTGGTCGTGTCCGTTCGAGCCGGTGGGTCGGATGCCGGGTACCACGAGGATCGACTCGGCGCCGACGACCTCTCGCACGACCGAGACGTCGTCCCCCGACACGACCACGCCGCGGGCGCCCGCGGCCACGGCCTCGAACGCGAGCGAGGCGGGCGATGCGAGGCCCTCCCCTGCAAGGCTCGAGAGCACGGTGACCGCGACGACCGCAGGCGCAGAGCGATCCGAAGCCCCCTGGTTCGCACCTCGGACCGCTGCCGCCACCATGGCCTCGCCGCCGAGCGCGTGCACCGTGAGCATGTCGACGCCGAGTCGCGCTGCGTTGCGTGCGGCATGTTCGACGGTCATGGGGATGTCGTGCAACTTGAGATCGAGGAACACCGGCGCGAACCTCCGCACCCGTTCCACCGACGCCGCCCCATGCGCGGTGAACAGTTCGAGCCCGACCTTGAACAGGCCGGCCGTTCCCTCGAGCGTTCGCGCCAACGTCTCGGCGACGTCCAGGTCGGACGCGTCGAGCGCGACGATCAACGGGTTCTCGGGTCGCGGGATCATGGACGTGCGCGCGGGATCACTGGCCGTTCCCGGTCTGGCCCGGAACGCGCAGCCGGCCGCGAAGGTCCGCGGGGGACGTCAGGCCCTTGGCGCGGAGGTACTCGACGATCCCCTTCGCGATCTCGACGTGCGCGGAGGGATCCACGAGCAGCGCCGTGCCGATCTGCACGGCCCAGGCGCCGGCGAGCAGGAACTCGACCGCGTCCTCGCCGGTCGCGACGCCGCCGACGCCGAACACCGGGACGTTCGGAAGCGCCTGGGCGACCTGGTACACGGCCGCCAGCGCGATCGGTTTGATCGCAGGACCCGACAGCCCGCCGACCGGCATCGCGGTCTTCGTCCGGAGCCGGTCCGCGTCGACGGCGAGGCCCGGTACGGCATCGATCAACGTCAGCCCGAAGGCTCCCGCCCGGACGCAAGCCTGCGCGGCCTCGACCAGTCCCGGGACGAACGCGGGGAGCTTCGCGAACACCGGCACCCGCGAAAGCCGCGCGACCGCGCCGACGATCTCGGTCAGGCGTTCGATCCGACGGTAGAAGGGATCGCCCTCCCGCTCGCCGTCCGGGCACGAGAGGTAGACCTCGAGAGCCACGATCCCGTGCTGGAGATGAAGGGATCCGGCCACGCGGACGTATTCGTCCAGGCTCGAGCCGGCGACCGATGCGATCAGCGGGACCCCGGCCTTCTGGAAGCGGGGGAGGTCATCGGCGACGAAGGCCTGGACGCCCGGGTTCTGGGTGCCCACCGCCGACAGGACCCCCGACGGGGTCTCCGCTGCCCGGGGCGTCGGCCACCCCTTGGACCCCGAGTACGTCAGGCTCCGGGTCACGACGGCGCCGAGCCGGTGGAGATCGACGAGCGACCCCGGGACGTCGGAGCCGGTCCCCAGGCAACCGGAGGCGGCAAGGACCGGGTTCGCGAACGCGAGCCCGCCGAGGTCGACCGCCAGGGTCTGTCTCATCGCGCGTGCGAGCCGCTCATCCCGGCCATGAACGGACCGCCGGGAACCCCTCGGGCGGCGTCGGCGTCATCCGCGGCAGCTCGCCCATCCAGAGCTCCCACAGGACGCGCGCCGGGTTGAACACGGGTCCATCGGTGCACACGCGGAGGTTGTCGTAGCCGGACCCGTCCTTGCGGATCACCGGGACGGTGCAGACGAAGCACAGACCGGTACCGCACGCCATCTGCTCCTCGAGCGCAACCTGCGAGGGGATCCCCCGCGCGCCGCAGAACTCCGCGATGCCCCGCAGGGTCGAACGCCGCGCCGCCGCGTAGATCACCTGCGCGCCGGTCGTCTCGACGACCTGCGGCAGGACGTCGAGCACGCTCCCCTGCTCGCCGAGGCTCCCGTCGTCGGTGGTGAGGACGATCGACTGGGCGAGCCGCTTTGCCTCGATCGGTTTGAACACGCGATCCTGGGTCTCGGCGCCGACGAGCATGTCGACGCGTTTGCCTCGTTCGCGGAGCTCCTGGGCGAGGAAGTACAGCGGCGCGGACCCGTGGCCCTCGGAGATGAGCAGGCAGGCATCAAGCTTCGCGGGGTAGGCGAACGGCTTGCCGATCGGGCCGATCACGTCGAGGAACCGGTGGGCCCGGACCTCGGAGAGCCAACCGGTCCCCGGACCGCGCGGATCGAACACGAACTCGAGGGTCCCCGCCCAGCCGCCGCGACGAGACGCCTGGTGGACGGAGAAGTGACGCCGGAGCAGGAACGTCCGTCCCGCCGGCATCGCCACCGAGATGAACTGGCCGGGACGCACACGCTCGGCGACCTCGGGGGCCACGAGCGTGATCGAGTGGTATGCGCCGAGCTTGCGCGCGCTCAGCACCTCGGCCCGAACGCGTCTCACGTGGCGACCTCGCGTTCGAGCGCCTCGATCGGGAGTCGCGCCTGCACGGGTGACGGGGCGCGCGAGCGTTCGTGCAGCTCCTGAAGCGAACGGGGCGTGCCCGAGCCCTCGCGAAGCGCCTCGATCCCACGGAGCGCCGCCATCGCGCCCGCCAGCGTGGTCACGCACGGGATGCCGGCCTGCGACGCCGCGGTCCTGATCAGCCACCCGTCGGTCCGCGGTCCGCGACCGAACGGGGTGTTCACGACCATGTCCACCGCGCCCTCGCGGACCAGGTCGACGATCGACCGGGCGTCGGTGCCTTCGGCCTCGGACACCTTCTCGACCCGTGTGACCGGGATGCCCGCCCGTTCGAGCACGCCGGCCGTCCCCCGAGTGGCGAGCAGGCGGAACCCGAGGTCGGCGAGCCGCTTGGCCGGGTACACGATGGCGCGCTTGTCCCGGTTCGCCACGCTGAGGAACACCGTACCCGAGCTCGGGAGCGCGGATCCGCTCGCGACGAGCGCCTTGGCGAGTGCGAGACCCGGGTCCGGGTCCACGCCCATCACCTCACCCGTCGACCGCATCTCCGGGCCGAGCACGGTGTCCACGCCGGGGAACCGGCCGAACGGCAGCACGGGCGTCTTCACCGATGCGTACGGCAGGTGGAGGTAGTGGCGGCCGTCGGACGGGATCGACCCCTCGATCCGCAGGTCCTCGAGCGTCCGACCGAGCACGACCAGGGTCGCGATCCGCGCCAGCGAGACGCCCGTCGCCTTCGACACGAACGGCACCGTGCGGGAGGCCCTCGGGTTGGCCTCGAGCACCCAGATCTTCTCCTCCTTGAGCGCGAGCTGCAGGTTGATCAGCCCGCGGACGCCGAGCCGGCGGGCGAGCGTCGCCGTGATGTGCTCGATCTCGTCGAGCTCGTCCTCCGAGAGCGTCGCCGGCGGGATCTGGCACGACGAGTCCCCCGAGTGGATCCCCGCCTCCTCGATGTGCTCCATCACCGCGCCGACGAAGACGTCGGTGCCGTCGCAGACGGCGTCGACGTCGATCTCGACCGCCCCCTCGATGAAGCGATCGATGAGCACGGGGTGATCGGGGCTCGCCGCCGCCGCACCGGTGACGAACCCGTCGAGCTCGTCCGGGGCGTAGACGATCTCCATCGCGCGGCCTCCGAGGACGTACGAGGGGCGGACGACCACCGGGTAGCCGATCAGGCCGGCGACCGTCCGAGCCTGTTCGAGGCCGCGGGCCTCGCCGTGCGGCGGTGCCGGGATCTCGAGCTCCTGCAGGAGCCGGGCGAAACGCCCGCGATCCTCGGCGAGGTCGATCGTATCCGGCGACGTGCCGAGCACGGTCCACCCCGCCGCCTCGAGGTCGTGCGCCAGCCGGAGCGGCGTCTGCCCTCCCATCTGGCAGAGCACCCCGACCGGCTGCTCCGCCTCGCACACGGCGAGCACGTCCTCGGCCGACAGCGGCTCGAAGTACAGGCGCGCGCTCGTGTCGTAGTCGGTAGAGACGGTCTCGGGGTTCGAATTCACCATCACGGCGTCGTACCCGGCCTCGGCGAGCGCGTATGCGGCGTGGACACACGCGTAGTCGAACTCGATCCCCTGCCCGATCCGGTTCGGCCCAGCGCCGAGGATCACCACCCGCGGCCGCTCGGCCGGCCGGACCTCATCCTCCTCTTCGTAGGTCGAGTAGTGGTACGGGGTGAGCGCGGGGAACTCACCCGCGCAGGTGTCCACGGTCTTGAAGACCGCACGCACGCCGAGCGCCGACCGGCGGGCACGCACGTCGCGTTCGTCCGCGCCCACGAGCGTGGCCAGCCGCCGGTCGGACAACCCCGCGCGCTTGGCCTCGCGCAGGTCGCCCTCGCCCAGCTCCTCGAGCCCTCGGCCTTCCACCGTGGTGGCCTCCTCGACCACCTGCGCGATCTGGTCGACGAACCACGGATCGATCCCGCTCGCCCGCGCGACATCGTCGACCGACGTCCCGGCGCGCAAGACGGCCTCGACCTGATGGAGCCTCCGCTCGGCCGGGACGGCGACCGCCTCAGGCCCCGCGTCCGCAGCGGCCGCCCACCCCAGGTCGAACCCCGGGCGCTCGAGCGAACGCCAGGCCTTGCCGAGCGCCTCCTTGAACGTGCTGCCGATCGCCATCACCTCGCCCACGGACTTCATCGTGGAGGTCAGCACCGGATCTGCCTCCGGGAACTTCTCGAACGCGAAGCGCGGCACCTTCACGGCCACATAGTCGAGCGCGGGCTCGAACGCGGCGGGCGTGACCCCGGTGATGTCGTTCGGGATCTCGTCGAGCCTGTACCCCACCGCGAGCAGCGCGCCGATCTTCGCGATCGGGAAGCCGGTGGCCTTCGACGCGAGCGCCGACGACCGGGAGACGCGCGGGTTCATCTCGATCAGGACCTGGCGACCCGTCGCGGGGTCGACGGCGAACTGGATGTTCGAGCCTCCGGTCTCGACGCCGATCGCGCGGATGCACGCGATCGCCGCGTCGCGCATCCGCTGGTACTCGCGGTCGGTGAGCGTCTGCGCCGGCGCGACGGTGATCGAGTCTCCGGTGTGGACGCCCATCGGGTCGACGTTCTCGATCGAGCACACGATGACGACGTTGTCCGCGCCGTCGCGCATGACCTCGAGTTCGAACTCCTTCCACCCCGCGATCGATTCCTCGACGAGGATCTCGGTCACCGGACTCGCCTCGAGCGACCGCGCCCCGAGCTGCCGGAGCTCGTCACCGTCGTGCGCGAACCCGCTCCCGCCGCCTCCCAACGTGAACGAAGGCCGCACGATCACCGGGTAGCCGAGCGCGTCGCCGAGCGCGACGCCCTCCTCCACCGTCCGGGCCGTGTCGGCTCGGGGAACCTCCAGGCCGGCGTCGAGCATCGTGGCGCGGAACCCGCTGCGGTCCTCCGCGCGCCGGATCGACTCGAGGCTCGCCCCGATCAGTCGGGCGCCGGCCCGCTCGAGGTCGCCGGACTCGGCGAGGGCGACCGCGACGTTCAGCGCGGTCTGCCCGCCGAGCGTGGGGAGCACCGCGTCGGGTCGTTCACGTTCGATCACCCCGAGGACCGAGTCGGGCGTGAGCGGTTCCACGTAGGTCCGGTCGGCGAAGCCGGGGTCCGTCATGATCGTGGCGGGGTTCGGGTTGACGAGCGACACGTGGAACCCCTCGCGCCGCAGGACCTTGCAGGCCTGCGTCCCCGAGTAGTCGAACTCGCACGCCTGCCCGATCACGATCGGTCCCGAGCCGATCACCAGGATGCGTTCGACGTCCGTGCGCCTAGGCACCCATCAGCTCCCGGAACTCGGTGAACAGGTAGCGGGAATCGTGTGGGCCGGGCGCCGCCTCGGGGTGGTACTGGACCGAGAGCGCGGGCACGTCCAGACACCGCATCCCCTCGAGCGTCCCGTCGTTCAGGTTCCGGTGGCTGAGCTCGACCCGACCGAACGCGGTCTCGACGACGTCGCCCCGCCGTGCCCATCCGTCGGGGTCGACGGCGAACCCGTGGTTGTGGCTGGTGATCTCCACCCGCCCGGTCCGCGCGTCCCGGACCGGCTGATTGAGCCCCCGGTGCCCGAACTTCATCTTGAACGTCCTGCCGCCGAGCGCGAGCCCGAGCAACTGGTGGCCGAGGCAGATGCCGAGCACGGGCACCTCCCCCACGAGCGTTCGGGCGGCCTCGACGCCGTACGTGGTCGCGGCGGGGTCGCCGGGGCCGTTCGAGAGGAACGCGCCGTCGAACCCCCCGGCGAGTACGTCGGCCGGAGGCGTCCGAGCGGGCACGACCGTGGCCTCGATCCCGGCCGCAGCCAGGCGCCGAAGGATCGACCGCTTGAGGCCGAAGTCGTACACGGCGACGCGGAACACGCGGCCGAGGCTGGGGTCGGGCGGCCCGACCAGGGAGGCGGCGTCGTAGCGTTCGGCCACGCTCACGGAGTCCGCGAGGTCGGAGTCTTGCATCCCCGGGTGCTCCCGGACGCGTCGGAGCAGCGAGCCCTCGTCGTCGTCGAGCGTGGAGAGGCCGCATCGCATCGAGCCGCGTTCGCGAAGCCGCAGGGTGAGCCGGCGCGTGTCGATGCCTTCGATCCCGATGACGTGGGCCTCAGCGAGGTCCTGCCGGAGGGTCCCGCTCGCCCGCCACGAGGACGCTCGCCGTGCGGCCTCGCGGACCGCGAACCCGGCGACCCGAACGCGGTTCGATTCGGGGTCCTCGGCGTTCGTACCGTAGTTCCCCTGATGCGGGGAGGTCATCGCGACCACCTGGCCCGCGTACGACGGATCGGTGAGCACCTCCTGGTATCCGCTCATGCCGGTGTTGAAGACCGCCTCGCCGAACGTCTCCCCCGTCGCACCGAACGCGCGGCCTCGGAACGACGTGCCGTCCTCGAGGACGAGCGTCGCCGGCGGCGCGGCCGTCATCGGGGGCGCGCTTCCGTCATCGCTGCGCCTTGCCGTCGGCCACGACCATCGTCCCGCGATACACGGTGTGCACGACGCGACCCCGGAGCGTTCGACCCAGGAAGGCGGAGTTCCGGCTCTTGGAGCCGAACGGCGGTTCGACCACCCACTCGGCGTCCGGATCGAACACGACGAGGTTCGCCGGACGCCCCGGCTCGAGCGGACCCCCCTGGTCGGCAGCCCCGACGATCCTGGCGGGCATGGTGGACATCGCCTCGATCGCACGCGGCAGCGACAGATGTCCCGGGTGCACGAGGTGGGTGAGGATCGCCGCGAGCGCGGTCTCCAGCCCGATCGTCCCGAACGGCGCGACGTCGAATTCGGCCTCCTTCTCTTCCACCGCGTGGGGGGCGTGGTCGGTGGCGACGGCGTCGATCGTTCCGTCCGCGAGACCCCGGACGAGCGCGTCGCGATCCTCCGGCGAGCGCAGCGGCGGGTTCATCTTGAAGTTCGTGTCGTAGGTGACGAGATCCTCGTCGCTGAACACGAGGTGATGGGGCGTCACCTCGGCGGACACGCGAAGCCCCTCGGCCTTCGCGCGCCGGACCATCTCGACCGACCTCTCGGAGGACAGGTGGCAGAGGTGCAGACGCCCGCCGGCGAGTCTCGCGACGGCGAGGTCACGCGCGACGGCGACCTCCTCGGCCTCCCGCGGCTGACCGGCCAGGCCGAGCGAGTACGAATGGAGCCCCTCGTGCATATGACCGCCCTCGGCGAGCGAGGCATCCTCGCAGTGCTCGGCGATCACCACGCCGTCGAACGCCCGCGCGTACGTGAGCGCGTTCCGCAGGACGCGGGCGGTCGGGACGCAGCGGCCGTCGTCGCTGAACATCCGGACGCCGGCCTCCGCCATCTCGCCGATCTCGGCAAGCGTCTCACCCTCGAGGCCGCGCGTGATCGCCCCAACGGGCAGGACGTCGACGAGCCCAGCGCGGTCCCCGAGCTCGCGCACCTCGTGGATCACCGCCGCGTTGTCCGCGACGGGTTCGGTGTTGGCCATGGGCGAGATCGCCGTGAAGCCGCCGAGCGCCGCCGCCCGCGACCCCGTCTCCACCGTCTCCTTGTCCTCCCGCCCCGGCTCCCGGACGTGGGTGTGCAGGTCGACGAGCCCCGGAGCGATCACGAGGCCCTCGCAGTTCACGACGGTCGCGTCGGACGTGGCGCCGGCGGAGGCGAGCACCCCGTCGGCCACGAGCACGTCCGCGACCTCGTCGCGTCCCGCGGCCGGGTCGACGACCCGTGCGCCGCGGAACAGGGTGCGCTCAGCCATCGGCCGCTCCCGCTCGGGACGCCGCGAGGTCCGCGGGTTCCGGATCCGGCGGGCCCGCTCCACCGAGGAGGAGGTACAGGAGCGACATGCGGATCGCGATGCCGTTCGTCACCTGCTCCTCGATCACGGCACGCGGGAGGTCCGCCACGTCTGAGTCGATCTCGATCCCCCGGTTCATCGGCCCCGGGTGCATCACGAGTGCCTCCTCCGGGAGGAGGCCCACGCGTGCCCGGGTGAGCCCGAACAGCCGCGAGTACTCGCGGACGCTCGGGAAGTACTGCTGGCGCTGTCGCTCCTTCTGGACGCGGAGCAGGTAGCAGACGTCGAGCTTGGGCAGGACCGCCTCGAGGTCGTGCCCCACCTCGACTCCCCACGCCGGCGCGTCCGGCGGGATCAGCGTGGGCGGGCCGACCAGCGACGTCTCGGCGCCCATCTTCACGAGCGCGAACGAGAGGGAGCGCGCGACCCGAGAGTGCAGGACGTCCCCCACGATCGCGACGCGGAGCCCCTCGAGCCGTCCGAGCCGGTCCCGCATCGTGTACAGGTCGAGCAGCGCCTGGGTGGGGTGCTCGTGGGTACCGTCGCCGGCGTTCAAGACGCTGCCGTTCACCCATCGGGTGAGGGTCAGCGGCGCTCCGCTCGAGGAGTGCCGGATCACGATCGCGTCCGCCCCCATCGCCTGGAGGGTGAGCGCCGTGTCCTTCAGGCTCTCGCCCTTGGACACGCTCGAGCCGCTGGTCGTGAAGTTGATGACGTCGGCCGACAGACGCTTGGCCGCGAGCTCGAAGCTGATCCGCGTGCGCGTCGAGTTCTCGTAGAACAGGTTCACGACGGTTCGGCCGCGGAGCGCCGGGACCTTCTTGATCACGCGGCTGCCGACCTCGCGGAACGACTCCGCCGTATCGAGGATCCGGACGATGTCCGCCGCGTCGACGTCGTCGATCGACAGGAGATGTCGGTTCATGCGCTCTCCCCTCGGGTCGCCGTCACGGTCTCGTCGAGCAGGACGGCGTCCTCGCCGTCGACCTCGCGGATCGCGACGCGCACGTCCTCGTCGACGCGCGTGGGAACGTTCTTGCCGACGAAGTCGGCCCGGATCGGCAGCTGCCGGTGACCGCGGTCCACGAGCACCGCCAGCTGGATCGCGCTCGGCCTGCCGAAGTCCACGAGCGCGTCCATCGCCGAGCGGATCGTGCGACCGGTGTACAGGACGTCGTCGACGAGCACCACCGTCCGCCCGTTGATGTCGAAGTCGACCCGGGTCTCGTGGACCTCGGGCGCCTCGGCCCGCATCCCGATGTCGTCGCGGTAGAACGTGATATCGAGAGCGCCGACCGGCACGGCCGTTCCCTCGATCCGTTCGATCTCCGCGGTCAGGCGTCGGGCCAGATCGTCGCCGCGCGCGGCGATGCCGACGAAGACGATCCGCTCGGCCCCCTTGTTGCGCTCGAGGATCTCGTGAGCGATGCGGGTGAGCGCTCGGCCGATCTCGGCCTCGTCCATGAGGCGCGTGGGGGCCATCAGAGGAGAACGCCCGGCCGCGCATGCGGCAGGGCGTCGTGGTCGCGCATCATCCTCGATCTCCCTTCCCGGCCTCACGGGACCGGACTTAAAGGGGGAAGCTCACCGAGAGGATAGCCCGCGCCCGTCCTCGGAGCAACGACGGCCGGGCGCATCCAGGCCAAGCAGCCGGTCAGGGCCTACACTAGGGGCCCACAAGAGAGGTGGAACGGATGGTCGCTGTCAGCCTCGGGGGTCCGGAGATCCTCATCATCGTCGGCATCATCGTCCTGATCTTCGGGGCCAAGAAGCTCCCGGAGCTCGCTCGGTCGATCGGCAAGTCCTCGAACGAGTTCAAGAAGGGTCTGGCCGAGGGGGAGTCCGATGAGACGGGGGCCTCGGACGACACCGAGAAACGTGCCGAGGGCAGGGCCTCGAGCTCCGAATAGCCCCGGCTCGGCCTCACTCCCTCTCGAACGGCGACCCGGATCCGCCCGCGGACGCGCGCGCGATCTTCCCGAGGACGCCGTTCACGAACCGCCCGGAATCCTCCGTCGACAGCTCCTTGGCCGCCCGGACCGCCTCGTCGATCGCGGCGCCGACCGGCGTCTGCCGGCCGACGAGGAGCTCGTAGGCCGCGACGCGCAGGATCGTCCGGTCGACCGACGCCATCCGCTCGACGGTCCAGCCTTCCGAATGCGCGCCGAGCTCGCGATCGAGCTCGGGCAGGTGATCCGCGACACCTTCGACGAGCTCACGGGTGAAGGCGGGGACGTCGCGACCGGACGCCGACCAGCCCTCGAGAACGGCGCCCGGGCTGCTTCCGGTGACGTCCGCCTGGAACAGCATGTCGATCGCGAGGCGACGCTCCTGCCTGCGCGAGCTCAAGCAGTCACTTCACCCGTTCGACGTACTCGCCCGAACGTGTGTCCACCTTCACGCGCTCGCCCTCGGCGACGAACATCGGCACCTGGATCTCGGCGCCGGTCTCGAGCGTGGCGGGCTTCATCGCGTTCGTCTTCGTGTCGCCCTTGACGGCGGGCTGGGTCTTCGTGATGGCGAGGGCCACGGAGGCCGGAAGCTC
>DATFEU010000049.1:0-4749 GCA_035250725.1 Actinomycetota bacterium | reverse complement strand
GCGCCCGCCACCGGGTTCGAGCACGCGGTCGAGGCGGCCGAGGCGCACCGCGCGTCGCCGCCGGAGACCGGGGGCGAGTTCGCGCCGCTCATCGAGCTCGTCGACACGATCGCCGACAACTCGTCCGACAACGCGGGACCCGGCATGCTCGCGTACATCCCGGGCGGCGGGCTCTACGCGTCCTCGCTCGCCGAGCTCCTGTCCACGACGATCGACCGGTACGTGAACCTCTGGGGTGAGGCCCCGGTCGGAGCGCAGATCGAGTACAACGTCGTGCGCTGGCTGTGCGACCTGTTCGGGTTCCCGCCCGAGTCGCGTGGCGTCCTCACGTCCGGCGGCTCGATGGCGAACTTCTCCGCGATCGTCGCCGCGCGCACGGATCGCCTCCCCGAGGACTTCCTCGCCGGCACGCTGTACGTCAGCGAGCACGTCCACGCGTCGGTCACGAAGGCGGCGATGCTCGCCGGCTTCCCGGTTCGGAACGTTCGCCTCGTGGCCGCCGACCCGTCATTGCGGATGGACCTCGACGCGCTTCGCCGAGCGATCGCCCACGACCGGGACTCCGGCCTCGTGCCGTTCGCCGTCGTGGCGTCCGCGGGCACGACGAACACCGGCGCGATCGACCCGATCGACGCGATCGCGGGCGTCGCGCGGGACGAGGGCCTGTGGCTCCACGTCGATGCCGCCTACGGAGGCTTCTTCCAGCTGACCGCTCGGGGCCTCGAGCGATTCCGCGGCATCGAGCGCGCGGACTCGATCACGCTGGACCCGCACAAGGGGATGTTCTTGCCCTACGGCACGGGCGCGCTCGTCGTTCGGGACGGGGCGAAGCTGCGCGAGGCCCACCACATCGGTACGAGCGCCTACTTGCAGGACCTGGCGGCCGACGCGCACATCCCGAACTTCGCCGAGTACTCGGCCGAGCTCTCGCGCGACTTCCGCGGCCTGCGCGTCTGGTTCCCGCTGAAGCTGCACGGCGTGTCGGCGTTCCGCGAGGCGCTCGACGAGAAGCTCGACCTCGCCGAGCACCTCTACGAGAGCCTGAAGGCGATCTCGGAGCTCGAGCTCCCCTGGCAGCCGGATCTCACGGTCGTGCCGTTCCGCCTGCGCGACGGCGACGACGCCGCCAACCGGCGGTTGCTCGACGCGATCAACGACTCGAAACGCGTGTTCCTCTCGAGCACCGTGATCGAGGATCGGTTCACGGTCCGGGCGTGCATCCTGTCGCACCGGACGCACCGGGACCGGGTCGACGAGTGCATCGAGATCGTCCGCGGCGCGGTGGCCGGCATCGCCACGTGACCGACGTCGAGGAGATCCGCACCGAACGGCTCCTGCTCCGCCCGATCGCGCGGAAGGACCTCGACGCGTTCGCGGCGATGTTCGCCGACCCCGAGGTGGTGCGGTTCATCGGCGACGGCACGGTTGCCACGCCCGACGAGTCCGCCGAGTGGATCGAGGTGTCGATCGACCGCAACGAGGCCCAGGGCTGGGACATGCGGTCCGTGCTCCTCGCGGAGGGTGACGCGGCGATCGGGCGCTGCGGGATCGCGGTGCGTGCGATCGAGGGTCGGACCGAGCGCGAGGTCGCCTACCTGTTCGCGCGCGAGCACTGGGGGAAGGGCTACGCGACCGAGGCCGCCACCGCGGTGCGCGATCGAGCGCTCGGCGAGCTCGGGCTCTCGCGTTTGATCGCGCTCATCGACCACGGCAACGAGGCGTCGAAGGGCGTGGCCCGCAAGCTCGGCATGTCCTACGAACGTGACGTGGAGTTCCACGGCCGGACGGTGGAGCTCCACGCGCTGGAGGGGTAGCGATGCCGGAGCTTCCCGAGATCCAGGCGCTCGCCGAGCGTCTGACCGACGCGGTCGGCGGGGCGACCTTCGACGGCGCCGATCCGCTCCAGTTCTCCTCGCTGAAGACCGTCACGCCGCGCGCGTCCGAACTGGTGGGGAAGACCGTCGAGACCGTCGGCCGGCGTGGGAAGTACCTGCTGTTCGAGCTCGGCGGCCCGAGGATCGCTCTCCACCTCTCCCAGGGCGGCCGGATCGACGTCGAGCGGCCTCCGAAGTCGACCAAGCCCCGGGGTGCGGTCGTTCGGATGCGGTACGGCAACGGAACCTCGGTGCTCGCCAAGGAGTTCGGCCGGGAGCGGAAGGCGGGATGGTGGGTGCTCGCCGAGGGCGACGGGGGGCCGCTCGCGAAGCTCGGGCCCGAGCCCGACTCGGCCGAGTTCGAGCAGCTCGTGCTGTCGGGGGACGATGGACGTCGCGTCCACACGATCCTGCGGGACCAGCGGACGGTCGCGGGCATCGGCCGCGGCTACTCGGACGACATCCTGCACCGCGCGAGGTTGTCGCCGTACGCCTCGCTCGGGTCGCTCGAGGAGACCCAGCGGCGAGGGCTCCTGGACGCCGTGCATGAGGTGCTCGAGGAGGCGCTGGAGCAGGAACGCCGCCGGACCGGCGGCCTGCCGACGAAGCTCGGGGACCACTTCACGGTGCACGGTCGGTACGGGGAGCCCTGCCCTCGCTGCGGCAACGACCTTCGCCGGGTTTCCTATGAGTCGCACGAGGTTGCCTACTGCCCGAACTGCCAGACGGGGGGCAAGGTCCTCGCGGACCGACGGCTGTCGCGGCTGATCCGGTGAGCCGCGAACGGGAGGTGCGGGCCCTGCCGAAGGTCGACCTCCACGTCCACCTCGA
Source organism: Actinomycetota bacterium (assembly GCA_035250725.1). Taxonomy (GTDB): domain Bacteria; phylum Actinomycetota; class UBA4738; order UBA4738; family HRBIN12; genus DASSJM01. The sequence continues at coordinate 2,044 of DATFEU010000049.1, read as the reverse complement.
GGGGTCGATGCGCCCCACGACCGTCGTCGAGCTCGCGCGTCGCTCCGGCGTCGAGCTCCCCGAGGGCCTCCGTGAGGGGCGGTACGAGTTCCGGGACTTCCGGCACTTCATCGACGAATGGCTCGCCGGCCTCGCGTGCCTGCGGGTCGGCGAGGATTTCCATCGCATCGCGCTCGAGCTGTGCGAGGACCAGACGGCGGAGGGCGTCCGGTACCAGGAGGTGTCGGTATCGCTGCCGGACCACCGTGCGTGGTTCGAGGACTGGGACGTCCCGCTCGCGGCCGCGCTCGAGGGCCTCGCGGAGGGCGAACGGCGCCTCGGCATCGTGTCGCGCGTGTACGTGGACGTGGTGCGCGGCATCGACATGGAGCTCTCGCACCGGGCGATGGAGGCCGCCGCCGCGCGGGTCGGCGAGGGCGTGATCGGGATCGGCCTCGGGGGGGAGGAGCGGTTCCCTCCCGAGCCGTACGCGCAGATCTTCGCCGAGGGCCGCGCGCGAGGTCTGCACTCGATCCCGCACGCCGGCGAGACCGAAGGTCCCGCGTCGATCCGGGGGGCGATCGAGGCCCTCGGCGCCGAGCGCATCGGCCACGGCATCCGCGTGCTCGAGGACGAGGCGCTCGTCGAGGAGGTCCGGGAACGCGGCGTCGCGTTCGACGTGTGCCCGACCTCGAACGCGATGACACGCTCGGTGCGGAGCCTCGCATCCCACCCCCTGCCGGCGATGCTCGATCGCGCACTCGTCTGCACGCTCGCGAGCGACGATCCCTCGATGTTCCACTCGTTCCTCGCGCAGGAGTACGAGGTCTGCAGACGCGTCTTGGGACTCGACGATGAGCGGCTGGCGGAGGTGGCGCGGAACGGCGTGCTCGCGTCGTTCGCGGACGAGCCGCTCAAGGCCAGCCTGATGAACGGGATCTCGGGTTGGCTAACGGCCGACGTCCAATAGGGCGTTATCGGCGACGCGACGCACTAACGGCACAACAGTGAGATACCATGTCCCCTGCCATGGAACGCACAAGGACCTCGCTCGAGCTGGCGAACACCGTCCTGGGCGGCGGATCCCGCCGGGTCGATCTGCTCGACTCGCCGGCGGACCTGGTCCGGTGGCTCGAGGGGATCGAGCCGGAGCTCGGACCGGCCCCCGCCGAGACCGGCCTGAGGCTGGCCGACTTCCGGAGCCTCCGGGAGGCGATCCGCTCGCTGTTCGGCGCCTCCGCGACCGGGGAGACCGTCTCGCCGGAGGCGGTCGAGACGGTCAACTCGGTGAGCGCCGCGGTCTCGGCGTATCCATCGCTCGACGCGAGCGACCCTCGAGTCCCGGTCGTGGTCGAGGTCCCCTCCGCCGGCAGCCGGACCGCCGAGATCCTGGCGCTGCTCTCGCGCTCGGCGATCTCGCTGGTCGGGGGTCCGGATCGAGAGCGCCTGCGAAGCTGCGGCGGTTCCGGATGCGGGCGGTTCTTCCTCGCGTCCAGGCCGTCACAGGTGTGGTGCAGCCCGGCGTGCGGGAACCGCGCGCGGGTCGCCCGACACCACGCGCGTCGCCGGGTGGCGCGGTCGACCTGACAGACTCCCGCGCGTGATCGCGATCGTCGGAGGGCTGGTCGCCGCGGCGATGTGGGCGGCCTCGACGCTCTGCACGAGCCGTTCGAGCCGGATGATCCCCCCGATCTCGATCCTCGCGTGGGTGCTGCTGATCGGCTCGGTGATCTCGGCGCCGTTCGCGCTCGCCGAGGGGGTGCCGGAGGGTTTCGACGGCGAACACGTCGCACTGCTCCTGCTGACGGCGGTCGGGAACACCACGGGACTGCTCTGCGCCTACAGCTCGTTGCGGTTCGGCAAGGTCGGCGTCGTGGCGCCGATCACCTCGACCCAGGGCGCGACCGCTGCGGTGATCGCGGTCGTGGCCGGCGAGCAGATCGGTCAGGGCGCCCGCTTGGCGCTCGCGGTCGTCGTCCTCGGCGTCGTGCTCTCGAGCATGGCGCGCTCGGGCGAGGTGGTCGACGGCCGGCGGGAGGGGCTCGCCGTCACGTTCGCGCTCCTG
>DATFEU010000048.1:0-2207 GCA_035250725.1 Actinomycetota bacterium | reverse complement strand
TGGACGAGCTGAACCGGATGGGGGCGGACATCCGCACCGAGGGCCACCATGCGGTCCTTCGAGGCGTCGGGCGCCTGTCGGCCGCGCCGGTCCGGGCGCTCGACATCCGGGCCGGGGCCGCGATGATCGTCGCGGCGCTCTGGGCAGACGGCGTGACCGAGATCGAGGACATGTACCACGTCGATCGCGGCTACCAGGGCTTCGAGGCCAAGCTGAGCTCGCTCGGCGCCGTCGTCCGGCGCGAGCGCGAGCTCTCCCCGGCCTTCTCGTGACCCGCGCGCGCGTGGGCGCGCTCCTGCTCATCGGCGTCGCGGTCGTCGTCGTCGTCGCCGGTGGCTCCGACGCTCAGGAGAACGGAGGGCGGGACGAGGTATTCGTCTTCCTCGTGCCCGGAGTGTCCTTCGAGGAGATGCTGGCGGTCCCGGAACTCGCGTCGCTCGCCACGGCGGGCGGCGCCGCCGTGATGACGCTGCACGGTGGGCTCCCGACCGAGGGGGAAGAGGGCCCCGCTCCCGGCGAACGGAACGTTCACTTCCGTTGGTTGGACCCGACCGAGGAAGGCGGGCTGGAAGAGGTCACAGGGACGATCGTCGAGACCATCGGTGGAAGCGCCCGGGACACGGTTCAGGTGTTCGTGGCATCGACCGTGCCCTCCTCGGAGATGCTCGCGAGCAACGACGAGCTGCATCCACTCGTCCTCGGGATCGGAACGCCGACCGCGCTGTTCTCTGAGCGAGGTGAGGGAGGGTCGCTGACGTCCGACACGACGCGACGGGCGGGCGTGGTGACAGACCTCGACGTCGTCCCGAGCGTCGCAGGATTCCTCGGGGTCGATCCTCCTGCCGATACGACCGGGACGCCGATCGAGGTCATCGAGGGGCCGCCGCCGTTCGAGCTTCACGAGCGCTACCTGGCCCAGCGGCGCCTGTACGTCCCGGTCGGAACGGCCGGGGCGATCTACCTCGCGATCGGCGGTCTCGGCGGGATCGCGGCCCTCGCTCTCGGCGTTCGCGTGCCGAGCGGGGTTCGCCGGATCTTCGGTTGGTGGGGGCTCTCCGTGCCGATGCTGGTGGTCGGGATGCTCGTGGTCGGCCACCTGCCCGAGCTCTCGTACGCGACCGCGGTCCCGATGATCGCGATCGTGACCGTGTTCGGTACCCTGGCGTTCTCGCCGCTCGAACGCCGCGACGTCGCGCTCGTGCCGGTCGGGATCGGGCTGGCGGCGCTCGCGTACTTCGCGCTCGAGGCGATCCTCGGATGGCCGGGGATGCTGACGCCGCTCCTCGGAGGGTCGCAACTCGACGGCGGCCGCTTCTACGGCCTGCCGAACGTCGCGATCGGCGTGCTGATCGGGAGCGGCCTCTGGGTCGCGCATCGCCTCCGAACGGCGCAGGGGTTCGCCTTGCTGTGTGGGCTCGGGCTCTTCGCCGGCCTCCCGTACCTCGGGACGAACCTCGGCGGCGGCGTGTCGCTGTTCGCCGCGGCCGGCCTCTGGGTCGCGGTCCGCGAACGCGACCGGCTCGGCGCCTGGAGAGGGATCGGCGTGGTCGTCGGCGTGACCCTGCTCGGGACCGCGGTGATCCTGCTCGCCCACGCGATCTCCCCGCTCGAGACGCACGTATCGCGGTTCGAGGAGAGCGTCGGCGGCGTCGCCGGCGTCCTCGAACGCATCGTGGACCGGCTCCAGGTCGGGTTCGACCTCATCGCGAGGAACCCGTTCGCGCTGATCCCGGTGGTCGGCCTGCCGATCGCGATCGCCGCGGTCCTGCGCCCTCCCGCAGCGCTCCGGCCGAGCCTCGAACGCAGCCGGGCGTGGCGCGACGCCATCCTCGTCATCCTGCTCGCAGGCGTGGTCGCCTACGTCGCGAACGACTCCGGGCCCGCTGCAGCGGGGTTCGCGTTCGGCATGGGGCTGGGCGGGCTGCTGGGGGTGTCGCTCCTGCTCGGAGCCGAGAAGATGGCGGACCGATGAGCACGGAGCCGACCGTCCCGCCCCGACCGGACCAGCTCCATCCCATGCCCGCGGCGCCTCCGCCGCCGGAGCCGGACGCGCCGCGCCGGGAGGGGGCGACGTGGAGCTGGGTGGAAGCCGTCGGCGTGTACGTCGTCGCGTTCCTGATCGCCGGCATGCTCACCGTCCCCGTGCTGAACCTGCTCGAGGACGACACCGACCTCGCGAACATGACGGCGACGGTGATCGCGGCGCT
>DATFEU010000042.1:0-5545 GCA_035250725.1 Actinomycetota bacterium | reverse complement strand
CTCGTCGTCCTCCTCGAGCTCGTAGCCCAGCACCGCCGACCAGAAGTCGGCCATGCGTCGGGCGTCGGCACAGTCGAACGTCAACGTGTCGACGGTCGACGTCATGGGTTCAGGCGCCGCTCGCGACGTCCGTGATCGCGTTCTCGAAGATCTGCAGCGCGGCGTCGGCCTGGTCGCGTCGGAACACGAGCGGAGGACACATCCGGATGACGTCGTCGCCGCACCCGAGCACGAGGAGCCCACGGCGGAACGCCGCCTGCTCGACGTCCTCCATCGTGTCGTGGTCCACGAACGCCACCCCGATCATCAGGCCGAGTCCGCGCACCTCGCGGATCGACGGCTGCCGCGCCTGGATCTGCCGGAGCCCGTCGAGCAGGACGGCGCCGACGTCGCGCGCGTTGTCGATGAGGCCGTGCTCGATCAGCTCGAGCGTCGCGAGCGCCGCTGCACAGGAGAGCGGGTTCCCACCGTAGGTGGAACCGTGCGCCCCCACGTCCCACGTCATCAGGCGCTCGCGCGCGATCAGGGCGCCGAGCGGCATGCCGCTCGCGATGCCCTTGCCGGCGAGCACGACGTCGGGTTCGAGGCCGAAGTGCTCGGAGGCCCACATCCGCCCGGTCCGGCCCATACCGGTCTGGACCTCGTCCGCCACGAGGAGGATCCCGTGGCGGTCGCAGAGCTCGCGGAGATACGGGAGCCAGCCGTCGGGCGGCATGACGTAGCCGCCCTCCCCTTGGATCGGCTCCACGATGATCGCGGCGACCTCCTCGGCGGGCACCAACCGCTTGAACACGACCTGCTCGAGGTGTTCGAAGTCGCCGAAGGGCGTGTGGACGATCCCGGGCAGCAGCGGGCCGAAGCCGGCGTGGTACTTCGCCTTGCTCGCCGTGAGCGAGACGCTGCCGTACGAGCGTCCGTGGAACGACCCGAGCATCGCCACGACGTACTGCCGCCCGGTCGCGTACCGCGCGAGCTTGATCGCGCCCTCGACCGCCTCGGTGCCGGAGTTCGTGAGGAAGCTCCGCGCGCCCTCCCCGAACGGCGCGATCCGGTCGAGCTCCTCGCAGACGTCCGAATAGATCGGCAGGTAGAAGTCGCTCGCCGAGTAGTGCAGGAGCTGCTCGGCCTGGCGCTGGATCGCGGCGACCACCTCGGGATGAGCGTGACCGGTCGAGGTCACCGCGATCCCCGCGTTCAGGTCGAGGAAGCGGTTGCCGTCGACGTCCTCGACGACCGAGCCCGCCCCGCGCGCCGGGACGAGGTCGTAGGCACGCGGCAGCGACGGGCTGGTGACCTTGCGGTCGCGCTCGATCCGAGCCCGGGCGTTCGGGCCGGGGATCTCGGTGACGAGCCGTGGCGCCTGGGCCTGCGCGAGGTCCAGCGTCTCGGCCGTGCTCACTCCTCGATCACCGTCCGGGACTGCTCGCGCAGGTACTGCTGCACGTAGTAGGGGCCGCCGCCCGCCTTGCCGCTCGTGCCGGACCCCTTCCAGCCGCCGAACGGCTGCACGCCGGGCCACGCGCCCGTCGTCGCCCCCGCGCGCCGGTTCACGTACACGACGCCGGCCTGGATCCGGTCGAGCCACTCGTCGACCTCGGCGCGGTCCTTGCTGTAGAACCCCGCCGTGAGGCCGTACTCCGTGTCGTTCGCCTTGTCGATCGCCACGTCGAGCTCGTCGAAGGGCGCCACCGCGACGAACGGCACGAACAGCTCCTTCTCCCAGAGCCAGCTATCGTCCGGTGCTTCCACGATCGTCGGTCGCACGAACAGGCCGCGTCCCAGGTCGCCCTCGACGATCCGTTCGCCGCCGGCGACGACGTTGCCGTTCTTCTTGGCCTCCGCCGACGCCTGCTCGAACGTCTCCAGCGCGTCCTCGTTGATGATCGGACCGAGGAACGTGTCCCGCTCGAGCGGGTTGCCCACCTTGATCCTCTCGGTCTTCTGCTTGAGCAGATCGAGGAAGTCGTCGTACACCTCGCGCTCGACGTACACGCGCGAGTTCGCCGAGCACTTCTGCCCGCCGAAGCCGAACGCCGAGCGCATGACGCCGTCGGTCGCGACGTCGAGGTCGGCGCTCTTCGTGACGATCGCCGGGTTCTTGCCGCCCATCTCGCAGATCACCGGCTTGGGAACGTCGCTCGCGAAGTGCTTGTAGATGTCCATGCCGACCGGGTACGAGCCCGTGAAGGTGAACCCGCCGACGTCGGGGTGGCGCCAGAGCGCCTCACCCGCGACCGCGCCGCGGCCGATCATGAGGTGCAAGGCGCCGGCGGGGACGCCCCCGTCCCGGAAGCACTCGAAGAGCTTCAGCCCCATGAGCGCCCCCTGGTTCGAGGGCTTCAGCACGACGCAGTTGCCCGCGACGAGCGCGCCAGAGGTGGGGCCGCCCGCGAGCGCGAACGGGAAGTTGAACGGGCTGATGACCCCCCACACGCCGTAGGGGCGCATCACGTCGTAGTAGTCGCCAGGAGCGCCGAGGCCCGACATCGGCGTTCGGAACCCGTCGTGCTTGTCCATCACGTCGCAGTTCCATCGGATGAGCTCGGCGGTCTCCTGGACGTCGCCCAGGGCCTCGAGGCGGTTCTTGCCGACCTCGTACGCCATGAGCGCCGCGAGATCGAACAGGCGCTCCTCCATCACGTCGGCGACATCGCGAAGGATCCGCACCCGCTCCTTCCACCCGAGACGGTCCCACTCGAGCGAATACGCCTTCGCGGCCGCGACGGCATCCTCGACGTCCTTCGCTCCGGCCTGCGAGAACCGGCCGACGACGATGTCCGAGTCGATCGGCGACGGCTCCTCGTACTTCTCGTCGGTCCATCGCTCCTCGCCGTCGACGACGAAGGGGTGCTCCTTGCCGAGCTGGTCCTTGGCCCGGTCGGCCGCCTCGTCGTAGTTGCGCTGGAGCTCCTCGTTGTCGGCCGACATCGTGGCGTAGGTGATGCGGAACGCCTGTTCTGCCATGGATCGCCTCCTGTGCGGAAAGATCGCTCTGAACGGCCCAATGGTAGCCGTGGGGCGGGCACCCTCCCAAGTCCGGGAGGGTGGCGGAACTGGCTCGCGGATCGCGAGATTCCCGGCTCCCGCGGGCGTATCATCGGCCTCCCTTGAGGCTCGTGACCTTCGACCGGAGGGGGCACCGGCGACTGGGAGCGCTTCTCGAGGGGAAGGTGGTGGACCTGCCTGCGCTCGTCGGACACCCTGCCTTCCCCGAGACGATGGAGCGCCTTGTCAGGAGCAACGGGGGCACCGTTCTCGATGCCGCCCGTGCAGCCCTCGAACGAGACGACGAGGCAGACGCCTTCGTCGTGGACCGACCGCGCCTGCTCGCGGCGCTGCTCCCGGCCGCGCTTCGCTCGGCGGACGCCGCCGAGGGGTCGAGGGCCCTGTTCGGGCCCGAGGAGACGATCCCGTGGCCGGAGGGAGCGGGCTGGCTCGAGTTCCACCCCAAGATCGCGGCGGTCCTGCGCCGTCGGGTCGGGGACACGCTCGCGCCCGAGGAGGCGCCGACCGCGATCTTCGGCTACACGCTGGTCGCGGACTGGCTGGCGCGCAGCACGAGCGGCGATCCGATCCCCTCGCCCGATGGTGTGCCGCTCTCGATCGGACCGTGCGTCGTCACGAGCGACGAGATCGACCCGCAGACGACGTTCGTCACCGTCCGCGTGGACGGCGAGGAGTGGGTCAAGGGGAACCTGAACGGAACGGCGCTCGGGCTCCTTCGCGACGTCGCGCGCGCCTCCGTCCACGAGCGGCTCGAGGCCGGCGAGGCGTTCGCGTCCGGACCGTTCGAGATCCCGGGGGTCGAGCAACGGATCTGGCCGGGCGCCGAGGTGGAGCTCGAGGCCGAAGGCATCGGCGTGCTCCGGAACCGCCTGGGTCGCTGACCCTCGCGCGGCCGCTACTTCTTCGCCGACTTCCGGTCCGCCGCGCGCTCCCCGGCCTTGCGCCGTTCGGCCTGCTTCTTCTTCCGCTCGCGGTCGCGCGCCCAGCGCACCTTCGCGCGGTCACCCCGCCCCATACGTCCCCCTTCGATCCTCGTCGTCGTCGCCGCCCTGAGCGAGTTCGGCGCTCCGGTGCCGCGCTGCGTCGATCGCGTTCAAGAACGCGGCCCGGACCCCCGCCTCCTCGAGGTGGCGGATCGCCGCGATCGTCGTTCCGCCCGGCGACGTGACCATCTCGCGCAGCTCGACCGGATGCTTGCCCGTGTCGCGGAGCATCTTGGCCGACCCGAGCATCGTCTGGATGATCAGCTCGGTCGCCACGTCCCGCGAGAGCCCGAGCAGGATGCATGCCTCGATCATCGCCTCGGCGAGGAGGAAGAAGTACGCGGGCCCGCTGCCGGAGGTCGCCGTGATCGCGTCCAGGTGCACCTCCTTCAGCCGGATCACCCGCCCGACGTAGCCGAGCAGCTCCTCGGTCACCTCCAGGTGCCGGTCGGAGGCATGGGCTCCCGCAGCCGCGACCGACATCGCCTCGTCGACCAGCACGGCGACGTTGGACATCACGCGGACGACCGGGACGTCGTCGGGGAGGTGCTTCTCGACGAACGAGGTCCGGATCCCGGCGGCGAAGCTCACCACGAGGTGTTCCGGAGTGACGTGCTCCCTGACCTCCGAGAGCAGGGCCTCCATGTCCTGAGGCTTGACCGTGAGCACCAGCACGTCGGCGCCGGCCACGGCCTCGACGTTCGACCGCGTGCTCGTCACCTCGTAGCGCTCGGCGAGCTCTCGCACGCGCTCCTCGCGCCGGCTCGTGACGACGATCTCGCTCGGCTCGCGCCCGCCCGAGCGGATCAGACCCGAGACCAGGGCCTCCCCCATGCGCCCCCCGCCCAGGAACGCGACCGTGCGGTGCTCACTCGCGGTCATGGCCCTAACCCTCTCACCTCTCACCGTCCTCGCCCTGCGCCGGGGGACCCGACCCCGGCTGACCCGGGTGGGCTGCCCCCGCCGGATCCGATCCCTCCGCCGCGATCCCGCCGTGGAGGAGCTGGATGAACTCCTCGATCCTGGTCTCACGACGCGCGGGGTCGAACGGCTTTCGATGCACGAGGCCCGGGTCGAGGTCGGCACTGCCGAGCGCGTCCTGGAACCGCTCGGCGGCCCAGTCGAGCATCGAGGCGATCATCTCCACGTCCACGTCCTTGCGGATCTCGCCGCGCTCGACGCCGAACTCGACGAATTCAAGGGTCCCATACGGGTCCTCGCTCCGCATGAGCCGGTCGATCGGCCGGCGGAGCCCCAGACCCGTGTCGTAACGCCCGATCATCGCGACCCGGTTGGGGACCCAGGCGTCGGCGACGAGCTCCTCGGTCCGGTGGAGCCAATAGGAAAGGACCGACCAGAAGCCCCGCTCGAGGACCTCGGCGGGGGCGTCGAGCCAAGCGGGGAGCTGGCGGACCGCCTCCTCGTACGCGGCGAGGAAGAGCCCCTCCTTACTGCCGAAGTGGAGGAACACCGTCCCCTTGGCGACGCCCACCTCCGAGGCGATGTCCTCGATCCTCGCGCCGCGGTACCCCTGGTCGGCGAAGCGCCGCATCGCG
>DATFEU010000037.1:0-2358 GCA_035250725.1 Actinomycetota bacterium | reverse complement strand
GCTCAAGAAGGAGTCGGCGATCGACTCCCAGGACTTCGAGCGCGCCGCATCGCTCCGCGACGAGGAGCGCCAGCTGCTCGAGGAGCGCCAGCGCCGCGAACGCGAGTGGAAGTCGGGCGAGATGGACGTGCTCTCCGAGGTCGACGAGGAGGAGATCGCCGAGGTGCTCTCCACCTGGACCGGGATCCCCGTGTTCAAGCTCACCGAGGAGGAGACGGAGAAGCTCCTCCGCATGGAGGACGAGCTCCACAAGCGGATCATCAGCCAGGAGGACTCGATCAAGGCGGTCAGCAAGGCGATCCGCCGAACCCGCGCCGGCCTGAAGGACCCCAAGCGGCCGTCCGGTTCGTTCATCTTCCTCGGCCCGTCGGGGGTCGGGAAGACCGAGCTCTCGAAGGCGCTGGCCGAGTTCCTGTTTGGCGACGAGGACACGCTGGTCCAGCTCGACATGTCCGAGTACATGGAGAAGCACACGGTGAGCCGGCTGATCGGCTCGCCCCCGGGCTACGTCGGCTACGAGGAGGGCGGCCAGCTCACCGAGGCCGTCCGTCGCAAGCCGTTCAGCGTGATCCTGTTCGACGAGATCGAGAAGGCCCACCCCGACGTGTTCAACACGTTGCTGCAGATCCTCGAGGACGGGCGGCTGACCGACTCGCAGGGTCACCAGGTGGACTTCAAGAACACCGTGATCATCATGACGTCGAACCTCGGCACCCGCGACATCCAGAAGGGCCCGGGGATCGGGTTCGCGGCGCGCCCCGACGAGAAGCTCACGTACGAGCGGATGAAGGACCGGGTCATGGACGAGCTGAAGAAGTCCTTCCGGCCAGAGTTCCTGAACCGCATCGACGAGGTCATCGTCTTCCACTCGCTCACGCAGGGGGACGTCAAGCAGATCGTCGACCTCATGATGAAGCGCGTCACCGAGCAGCTGAAGGCCAAGGACCTCGAGATCGAGCTGACCGACGCCGCCAAGAGCCTGCTCGCCGAGAAGGGCTACGACCCGGCGCTCGGCGCGCGGCCGCTCCGCCGCGAGATCCAGCGCCTGGTCGAGGACCCGCTGTCGGAGAAGCTCCTCTGGAAGGAGTTCCGCGCCGGCCAGACCATCATCGTTGATGCCCGCGACGGCGAGATCGTGTTCGAGGGCGCCGGCGTGCCGCCGGATGTCCCGCCGGTCGAGCTGGCGGGTTCGCAGGAGGGTTAGGCGGGTAAAGCAGAACGTGGGTTCGGCGTGGCCGCGCCGGACCCCGCAAGACCGAGGGCCCGGCAACCATGTGGCTGCCGGGCCGTTCGGTGTCCGGGGCTATGCTCGGTTGATGAGGATCGAGCGTTCGATCTCTTCGTTCGATGGGCTGCCGGGGGCCGAGCTCGTCGAGAGGGGCCTTGCGGACCTCGAGCGAGGGATCGAGTCCGTCGAATCGCTGCTCGTTTCGATCGGCGCACCGAGATTGCGGGCTCTCGGCATCGAGTTGGAAGCGCCGATCCCATCGCCCGAACACCAGCTCTACGCGGTACTTGCCGCAGGAGGAAGCGACTCGGCGCATTCCCGCTACAACGCGCTCATCCGTCGGCTCGTGAGCTTCGAGCGCGCGGCTGAATGCGCCAGTTAGCGGACGCCGGGCGCATCGGCCGTTTCATGCGCGAGCTCGGTCGGGCAGCGGACGTCGACGGCGCCTGCTACTTCACCGGAGGGGCCACGGCGGTCCTGGTCGGCTGGCGCGACTCGACGGTCGACGTGGACATCCGGCTCGCCCCCGAGAGTGACAGTCTCCTTCGAGCGATCCCGAGCATCAAGGAACGGCTCGAGATCAACGTGGAGCTCGCGGCCGCCGACGACTTCATCCCAGTTCCTGAGGGCTGGGAAGGCCGGAGCCTGTTCGTCGCGACCGAGAGCAGATTGAGCTTCTACCACTTCGACCCGTATTCGCAGGCGCTCGCCAAGCTCGAGCGCGCGCACGAGCAGGATCTGCGCGATGTTCGGACGATGGTCGAACGTCGACTCGTCGATCCGGCTCGCGGTCTCGACTACTTCGACGAGATCGAGCCGGAGCTCTACCGCTTCCCGTCGGTCGACCCGCGCGCGTTCCGGCGGCGGGTCGAGGAGGCCTTCGGGACGACCTAATAGGCGAGACCGCGATGGACCGATGGCCCGGCAACCATGTGGCTGCCGGGCCGATCGGTGTTCGGCCTCAGAACGGGCAGTTCCCGGGATCCTCCGCGGCGATGAACGGGCTGGTCACCCCGGGCGGGACGTCGAGGTACATGACGTACAGGCTGACGACGGTGCTCCCCTCGTTCCGGGCGCTATGGACGTGCCCCTGCCCGATGTCGATGAACGACTCACCCGGCCCGTACTCG